>JAYVXO010000213.1:0-12141 GCA_043785105.1 Fimbriiglobus sp. | reverse complement strand
CGGATCGCTTGCCACGTGGTCCCGACCACGCCCGCCAACAGCGCGACGAACACCAGACTTGCGGCGATCACTTGCCCCTTGTGCCGGCGGACGAACTTGCGGAGCCGATACCCCGCACTTGGTGGGCGGGCTTCGACGATTTCGTCGGCGAGGTAGCGTTGGATGTCGCGGGCGAGGCCGTTGGCGGTGTCGTAGCGGCGGGTGCGGTCCTTTTCGAGGGCCTTCAGCACGACCCAGTCGAGTTCGCCGCGCATCAGCTTGGAGAGCTTCGCCGGTTCGGTGCCACGGTTGGCGGCGACGTTGGGCAGGGTGTCGATGGTGCTGAGCTTGGCACTCGGCTTCGGGGCTTCCACTTCGCGGACGATGCGGAGGATTTCGAGCAGTGCCGCCTTGCCGAGGGACTTGCGATCCACGGGCGTCGAGCCGGTCAGCAGTTCGTAGAGCAACACACCGAGGGAATAAACATCGCTGCGAGTGTCGATGTCCAGGTTGTTAAAACTCGCCTGCTCCGGCGACATGTACTCCGGCGTGCCGACCACCGCCCCGTGCCCGGTGACGAGTGAATGATCGGTCAGCGACGCCCCCGTTGCCTTGGCCACGCCGAAGTCGATCACCTTCGGCACCGGCTTGTCGTCGTACAGTGCGATCAGCACGTTCGACGGCTTGATGTCGCGGTGGATGACGCCCTTCATGTGCGCGTGTTGGATCGCCTGACACACCGGCACGAACAGTTCCAGCCGCTGGCGCGGCGTCAACTTGTGCGCATCGCAATACTCCGTGATCGGCACGCCCTTGACCAGTTCCATCACGAAGTAGGGCACCCCCCCTAGCCCCCCCGCATGCGGGGGGGAAGAAGGGGGGGTCGTCCCCGCGTCCAACACCTTGGCAATGTTCGGGTGGTCCATCACTGCCAACGCCTGCCGCTCCGCCTCGAACCGCGCGATCACCTGATGGGAGTCCATCCCCGCCTTAATCACCTTGACCGCGACCCGCCGCTTCACCGGCTCCGTCTGCACCGCCAGGTACACGCTACCCATGCCGCCTTCGCCGATCTCTTCCACCAGCTTGTACTTGCCGCCCAGGACCGTGCCGATCTGGGTACGCGGGCTGGGCATGTCCTTGGTTGTTGCGTTGTCGCTTCCCGGTGCGGTCACGGTCACATCGGGTTGCAAGAACCCGCCGACACGCGGATGGGCAGCGAGTAGCTTCTCGACCCTGGCCCGCAACTCCGGCTGGTTCGCGCACGCTTCGTCGAGATACACGAGCCGTTCGGCAGGCGTGGTCTTTTCCAGGGCGGCGAAAAAGATCGCTTCGGCGGGGGACATTTCGGTCATGGTCGGCTCCGGAACAGGGACTCTACCCACATAGGCGGAAACGGCGTGCGAAACCCATCACGACTTCTCGGAATTTTCATCGGCAAGGTCCGCATAAAGCCAGGTCCGGGCGAACACCCACCACCGCTCCGCCGTCGGCACCGAGACGCCGAGAGCCTGGGCCGCTTCCGGAATCGTCATCCCGGCGAAGAATCGCAACACGACCAGTTCTGCCTTGCGTGGCTCCTCCCCGGCGAACCGTTCGAGGGCGTCTTGCAACGCCAAGAGATGATCCGGTGATTCGGTCCAACACATGGCATCATCCAACGGCACCCGTTGCCGTCGCCCGCCGCGCTTGTCCGAAGTGCGTGCCCGCGCGTGATCGACCAGTATCCGCCGCATCGCCTCTGCTGCCGCCCGCATGAAGTGACTTTTCGATGGGAACGATTGGTCACCCGTCAGCCGCAAGTACGCCTCGTGAACCAGCGCCGTGGCGTCCAGCGTGTGCCCCGGCTTCTCGGACGCCATCCGCGCCGCTGCGAGCCGTCGCAACTCGGCGTACACGATCGGGAGCAAGTCGGCGGGTTGGCGTGGCACGTCAGACATGCCGAGAATTGTACCGGCCACACCCGACATCGGTGCGGTCGATTCTGCCGCGATTCGGAACTCATGAGCGAGAAAATTGGAACTTCGGTAGGATTCACTGGCGGGGTTTGATCGAGATTTGATAAACTCACCTGTGTTCAGTGGTCCGCTCAAAAACATGGAGAGTCCATGCTCATTCGAGTCGGTTGTGATATTGCGTTCACCTTTCCCGAGCCAACGGCGTTGATCGTGATGCTGAGCTTGCATCCGTTGCGAGCCCCAACGATTCGTCAGCACGAAAATCTACGAACTGAGCCGTCGGTTCCGATCGCGGAGTATTTCGATTTGAACGGCAACCGCTGTGGTCGGGCGGTTGTCCCTGCGGGTCTGGTTCGGTTTCGTAACGACGCGATTGTCACGGACAGCGGGCTGCCCGATCTGCAAGTTCGGGACGCGCCACAAATCAACGTCCAAGATTTACCGCAAGACGTTCTTCAGTTCCTCCTCGCCAGCCGGTATTGCGAAGTGGACAGTGAATTGAAAGATTTCGCGTGGTCCCAGTTCGCCCAGGTGCAGGCCGGTTGGCCGCGCGTCCAGGCGATTTGCGACTTCGTTCATCGGCACATTCGGTTTGACTACCAACAGGCCCGACCCAACCGGACCGCGTTGGAAGCCTATCGAGAACGGGTCGGCGTTTGCCGGGATTACATGCACTTGGCGATCACGTTCTGCCGCAGCTTGAACGTACCGGCGCGGTACTGCACTGGTTATCTGGGCGACATCGGCGTCCCGCTCGCGCCGTACCCGATGGACTTCAGTGCGTGGTTCGAGGCGTATTTGGGCGGGCAGTGGTACGCCTTCGACGCCCGCAACAACACCCCGCGGATTGGTCGGGTGTTGATGGCCCGTGGTCGGGACGCGGCAGATGTTGCCATCACAACGACCTTTGGCGTCAATCAACTCCAATCATTCAAGATCTGGACCGAAGAACTCCCTGCTGGATCGTTCGGGCTAATTTGAGCCAAGGAAACTCGTATGGAATCGTGGTACTTTGCCTACGGTAGCAACCTGTGGATTGAGCAGATGATCGAGCGGATCGGCGCAATCGGCCAGGGTGACCGTCGCCCCAAGGTTGCGCATTTAGCGAACCATCGGCTCGTGTTTCAACACCTGGACGGCGGAGGCCCCGCGTTCGCCAACATCCTCTGCCCAGGGGATGGCGTACTCGGCGTGGTCTATCGTTGTAGCCCTGCGGCACTGGAGAAGTTGGACCACTACGAACAGGGCTACGAACGCCAGCCGATTACTGTGACCGACCACCAGGGCGAAGTGATTCACGCGATCGCTTATGTTATCAGGCCCACTCCTGGAGTGCAGATCGGCAAACCCAGCGCCGAGTACCTGCAACGAATCCTCACCGGAGCGAAACAACACGGCTTACCCGAAGCCTACATCGCCGCCGTGATCGCCCGAGCCGATACTGCTCTCGGCAATGTTGCCTGACGCAATTCGGAAGATGGATCCACTGCCGTTAGCTTGGCGCCCTTCCGGAGTGAACACGAAACGCAGGCTAACGCATATTCAGTTTCAACGTTGCGTTCGAGTTGGCCCGTCGCGCGCGTTTTGACGTTGCGCTTTCGGACTACCCCGAAGGGGTTACATCCAATAGCCCAGGGTCGCGGCGCCGCGTCGCGCACCCTGGGTCGGACCGGCAACGGATCTTACCCCGTAGGGGTTACATCAGTCGCCGCGAAGAACGATGGAACCCCTGCGGGGTACGGCAGGGGTGGTGTGTTTAGAACCCAGGGTGCGCGTCGAAACGCCGCGACCCTGGGCTATTACATTGAACCCCTTCAGGGTAGTCCGAAAGCGCAACTTCAAAGCGCGCGTCAGGCTAACAAACAAGCCACCCGAATGATAACGATGCGAAAGGCGCGCGCGTGTGCGTCAGGATGATTCTGCGAGACGAATACCCATTCGGAACGGGTCGTCGTTGTGCAGAATCAGCGTGGCTTCGGCGGTGATGTGGGCGGTGCCGGTGATCGTGGGGATGACGTGGTGGTTGGTGCCGGGTTGGTAGCTTGCCTCGAAGACGCTGCCGAGGATGCTTTCTTGTCGCCACATTTCGCCGGGGTGCAGTTTGCCACTTGCGGCGAGGCAGGCGAGTTTGGCGCTCGTCCCGGTGCCGCACGGGCTGCGGTCGTAGGCTTTGCCGGGGCAGAGAACGAAGTTGCGGCTGTGGTTGTTCGGGTTAAGCGGCGGACCGAACAGTTCGATGTGGTCGATCAACGCGCCGTTGACGCCAGTGATGTGGTTCGCCTCCAGCGCTTGGCGAATCTTCCAGGTGAAGGCGGTGAGCCGTTCGACGTTTTTTAAGTCCAGCACTTCGTGGTGATCGCTCACCAAAAAGAACCAGTTGCCGCCCCACGCGATGTCCCCGGTCACCGGGCCGTAGCCTTCGATTATCACAGTGACCGATGCGGCGTGGCGATAACTCGACACGTTGCAAACGCTGACGCGGCCATCGGGGTGGAGGGTTGCGATCACATCGCCGACGGTTGTTTCAATGCGATGCTCACCGGCGGAGATTCGCCCAAGGTGTGCCAGCGTCACGATGAGGCCAATCGTGCCGTGCCCGCACATGCCCAGCGTGCCGACGTTGTTGAAGAAAATGACCCCACACGCGGCGCTGGGGTCCACAGGTTCGCACAGCAGCGCCCCGACCAACACATCCGACCCACGCGGTTCGTTGACGACGGCGGAGCGGAAATCGTCGTGCCGCGCCGCAAAAATCGTCGCCCGGTCCGCCATCGAACCGCTGCCCAAATCCGGGCCACCCGCAATGACCACCCGCGTCGGTTCGCCCCCGGTGTGCGAATCAATGACCTGGATTTTCTGGGTCATGAGTTTAACTTCGGGCGGGTCAAAATGGCTTGGCGGATGATGCCCAGAACCTGCTCGCGTTCTTCGCCGACGATCGGCAGGCGGGGGGCGCGGGTGAGTTCGGTGCCGTAGCCGCATTCGGCGCTGGCGAGCTTGATGTATTGCACCAGTTTGACGTGCGTGTCGAGGTGCAGCAGTGGCGTGTACCAGCGGTAGACGTCGAGGGCTTCTTTCCACTTCCCGGCAGCGGTCAAATCCCAGATCAGGCGGTTCTCGGCGGGGAAGGCGTTCACTAAGCCGCTGACCCAGCCGACCGCCCCGAGCATCAGGCATTCCAGGAACAGGTCATCCACGCCCGCGAATATCACGTACCGTTCGCTGGTCAGATTGATGATGTCCGTGATGCGGCGCGGGTTGTCGGAGGACTCTTTGATGCACGCGAACTTCGGCTCGTCGGCCATTTCGACGAACATTTCGGGGGTGATGTCCACTTTGTACGCGGGCGGGTTGTTGTACACCATGATCGGCAACGGGGTCGCCTTGGCCACGGCGCGGAAGTGCGTGATCGTTTCACGCGGGTCGGACTTGTAGACCATCGGCGGCAGAACCATCAACCCGTCGGCGCCGAGCTTCGCCGCATCAGTCGCCCACCGGCACGCTTGGGGTGTTGTGTACTCGGCAACCCCAGTCAGCACCGGCACCCGCTTGTTGATGAACTCGACGCTAGCCTTCAGGAGATCCTTCTTCTCGTCCAATTCGAGCGTGGTGTTTTCCCCCACGCTCCCCATCATCACAAACCCGTGGACCCCTACCGCCAGCATCGCATCAATGTGTTGAAGCGTCCCCGGAATGTTCAACGACTCGTCGGCATGAAACTGCGTACAGACCGCCGGATAAACCCCCCGCCAAGCAACAGCCGCCATAGCAACCCCCCCACAACTGAAAGCCCACGAATGACAGACAGTGTAGAGCGATGGGGTGATCGGGGCTAGCGAATGCGGGGTGTGCGCATACGAGTCTGGCAAAGTTTTCTGGCACTCCGTTTTCGATTGACTTTTTTCGGCCCTGAAAGGGACGTGCTGTCAGCCCAGGGCCATGCCCTGGGAACCCTTGAAGGGACGGTTCATGCGGGTTGGCCATCATCGGGAATGCACGTTAAAACGGGTCCGAAAAACCGATTCGTTGCCCGGTTCCCAGGGCATGGCCCTGGGCTGACAGCACGTCCGTTTCAGGGCCGAAAACCAAGGCAGTTCCACGCCTGAAACCAAACCAATTAAGCCGCGTCAACGACGCGCTGGATGGCAAGCAATATCTTTTTGCGGTGCTTGCTGGTGACAACTTTGGGATGCAGTTGTCGCTTGATCGCAACGTGGATATACGGTTTCGCGCCGGCGTCGATTCGCCCTCATCCAGTACGTGCCTACATTTTTATGTCGTCAGGCCGAAGGTCTGGGAGCACTCAGCCCAGGGCAAGGAGGCTTGGCGACGACGCCCTGGGTCAACCAGCCGAAACAGATTCAGACTGAAAGTCTGAGAGCCGTCGTGCCGCGCTCGCAGTCCTGCAGACTGCAACGGGTGGGATCGTTTACCCAGGGCGTCGCCGCAGCGGCTTGCCCTGGGCTGAGTTCTCGCTGGCTTTCAGCCTGAAAACTGGGCAACTTGTGTCCAAAATTCCGCCAACTAGTGTAACGCTCATCCCCGACAGTTTCCCACCGCAAGCCAATTCTCACGCCCGGTCGAAGCGCACGTCACACGTCGGCTGGATTGTCTTATCGCACGACTGGATTTTCTCCGCGATTCTTTCCCGCCGAAGTGCAAATTGCTGTGCTATGGTTCAACCAGACTTAGTTCCTGACGGGCGAGTCGATTCCCAGGCGAAGCTTTTCGGGGTTGTGGTATGGCTGCAGAACGTGACGTGCAAAGTGCCTTGGTCCGGGAAATGACGCGGGTGAAGTCCGCGTTGGATGACCTCGCCGGACTCAAGCCGGTGCGGCGGAACCAGGGCGTCTTGTCACCCTCCAGCGTGACGTTCACGCCACCGCCACCGAAACTGGTCGTCACACCGGCGTCCGACGCCTCCATATTTGCTTACACCGTCGAAGCTCCCGTCGAACCGACGATGACTGACGCGGAGCGGGCTTCGGCATCGCTATTGCTCATGCAATTCGGAATCGGGACGGAAGAAGACACCCTTCACGCCCATGAGTTGGCCGAACACGATACACCGGCAGACGGGTACTCGTTACCAGAACACCATCAACTTGCGGGAGAAGCCATCTAATGGCAGCCTCGACGGTTCCCCCGAACAATCAGCCGGTATCGCACCACGATACCTCGCCGTATGTCCTCGCGGTCATCAGCCACAAAGGTGGCACCGGCCGGACCACGCTCGCAATGGCGTTGGCTTGGTTGTGGGGGCAACGGGGCCTCAACGTCACTCTGGTGGATGCCGACCCGGTCAAAGCCGCGTCGATCGTCGCCGCCGGACCGTCGGGCGTTTGCCCGTGGACCAACGTGAACCTCGTGATCGCACACAACGGTGAAGCCCACATTCCGCTCGGGCAAGACATTGTCATTATTGACACGCCCGCTGCCACGGAACCGCTTGCCCAAAAAGTGCTGAACCTGGCCAACGGCGTGATTGTCTGTTGTCTCGCGGATTCCTTGGCGTTGTACACGTTGCCGGCGGCAACCCAGGCGATTCAGAAAGCCTGCACGACTAGGCCGGACTTAGAACTGTTGGGGATCGTGGTCAATCTTTTTGAAGAAGCCGATGACGCTCAGGTGCGGTGCTTGTCCTTTATCCGGGACGCACGCGGCGGGTTGTTCGTCGAACCGCCGATCCCGTTGTGTCAAGACTTGAGTGACTGGCCACTGACACCGGGGCGTGATCTTCCGGACGGCGTGGCCCGGTCGTCGTTGGCAACCCTCGCCGACACGTTCGGCAAAATGATCGCTGAGGCCGGCTGGAAACAATTCGCAGAGCGCAAGGGGGGTCAACGTGCATACGCTGCTCATCGCTAGCCAAAAAGGCGGCGTCGGGAAAACGACGACCGCGATCAACCTCGCTACCCTCGCCGCCCAAAGCGGCCAGCGCGTGCTACTGCTGGACGCGGACCCGTTAGGGACTGTGGCCACGTCGTTGCAGTTGTCCCGCTCGGACCGGGACGGCAAACCGCCCCAACCCGATCGGGTCACCCGTCGGGGCTGCGTCTGGGCCGGTGTCCTCCCGAACCTGGATGTTTTAACGCCGTACCCAGCGGACTCGACCGATGAAGATCATTTGAACCGATTTCTCAGGGCGATCCCGAATTCGCCGTTGCCACGTAGTTACGACGTGATCGTGATCGACGCCCCCGCGATGCTCGGGCCACGCCAGAAAGCGTTGCTGAAAGCGTCGCAAGAAGTCCTCATCGTTCAACGCGGCGAACCGATGTCGTTTCGGACGCTGCCGACGTTCCTCGAACTCATCCGCCAAGTGAAATCCGAAGGGAGCCGGATCAAACTGCGGGGCATTCTCATGACCCTACCCTCCGGGTTGCTGCCCGGTTGTAAGACGGAATTGCGGCTCCGCGAGAAGTTCCAAGGGATCTTGCCGCAGGTGATTCCGTTCGATGCGGAGGTATCCCGTGCCCTGGTGTTGGGCACGCCGGTTGCCGTTTTACACCCGAACTCGGCAGTCACTAAGCAATATCGCGCGCTGGCCGCAGCGCTGACGATTACGAAAGCGGTTGCGTCAACAGTGGCTGCCAAGCAACCCGTACTGGTCACCGCTGGTCACGTCGGGACGGACGACGATACCGATGAAGACGTGTTGTTCGAGGTGACCGCGAAAGTTCAGGAGAAGGTGAAGCGACTGCCACCAAATCCTGTCGCGAAAGCGTTGCCACGACCCGCCGAGATTGAAGAGGTCGATGAAGAAGATTGCGACGTGATGCGATCTCCGGAGCCGTCGGCATCAGCCGGTCCAAAAACAATGGCAGGCCGCACCCAAACCTTCTACCCCAATCGCGGCATTACCACACCCGGCAAAGGGCCGAATCTGCTGGCGACGTTAGCGGTCCAGCAAGGCAGTTCGCCCCCCGCCGAGAAAGTGATCCCCCTCTGGCACCTCGCACTCTTGTGCGCAGCAACATTCTTCTTCACCGCCTCGGCGGCGTGGTTGTTCTTGGGTTAAAACCGAAGCGGTCGGCTGGTGGGTTCCCAACAACCGACCCCTGTTTTCAATTGCCGATCATCATTCGCTCGGAATCACTTCGCCGTCGTTCCGCACTGCCAACAGCCGTAGGGTAATCGGGCTGATGCTGGTTCGGACGGCCCGAACGCTGCCATCGCACAACGTAAACTGACAGACACCCGTGTGGAAGCTGCCGAACCGGCGCGCATAAAACGCATCCGCTGTCGTACTCGGTTTTACATCGTTTGGACCGCTTGCCAGAGGATCATCCGGGCCGGCGACGCGACCGGAATACGTGGTCCAGACGCCGTTGTAAATCGACCCGTCGCCGACCTTGGCGCGACCGAACATCCCTTGCGGGATGTGCTTTTCGCCGGCCAAGAAGGTGTTACTCAACCCGTCCGTGATCGACGCAAACTTGGTCAGTCCCTTGAAACTTCCGCCAACGGGCGCTTCACCTTGGATCAGTGCGCCGTTGGCGCGAATGCTCGCCCAGTCGATCGAAGTCAAGTTCGACGGATAGCCGTTCACAGTTCCGACACACCCGGCGTAATCACCCAACGCTCCCGGCGGGTTGTTCGTTCCGGCGAAGCGGGGATCCGTTCCGGGGCCAGGGAAGTTTGGCGGCGGGCTAGCGTCACCGGGGATCACGTCTTCTTGCTTGCTCACGCTGTCCGAACCCGGCCCGCGCCGACTGGGGCAGTAGTACGACTTCACTTGAAACAGGCGGCCTGCGGTGTTCGCGGCAGACGAGTAATTCGACGTCGGCGTCCAAAGGTTGCGCAGGTTATCTTGTTCCATGAACGGCATAATCAGCACGAACCACGTCACGGTGTTGTTCGTGACGCGAAGCGGCGGGAGTGTCCCGATCGCATCGTGGTAATTGTGCGTGGCCAACCCGAGTTGCTTCAGGTTGTTTTGGCAACTGGCACGGGCAGCGGCTTCCCGAACTTTCTGGACAGCGGGTAGTAGCAGGCCAATCAAGATCGCAATGATGGCAATCACAACCAATAGCTCAATGAGGGTAAACCCACGATGACATGAATGCCCACCAGGCGAAGAACGGATCACAGCAAACTCCAGACAAACGGGAGAGAAAAAGACTTCGAGCGTTGGGTATCGGTGAAATGATACAACGACCGAAACGACACAGTCACAGAATGTGAGTTGTGTGATGGTGGCGAGTGATCGAAACGAAAGCAAGCCAAATCTGAGAAAAAGGTTGGTCGCAACTGAGATTTCGGATTCGGGGGGTTGGTGCGATTGTGGGAATTTGAGGGGTGGATTCACGGTCAGTGGCGAAACTTCTTGTTCCGAACACATTCGGCTGAAAAAGAGTTGCGAATAATGCCAAATCGTGATGGAACCCGGAAGCCAATCTTCTTATCTAATGCTATGCCCAGTGCGGGCTTTCATCGCATTTGACAGGTGTTTTCGATGATTTCGCTTGTTGCAAGAAAATCGTTTGCATCGCGTTCAACTGTGACCTATAAACTTCACGCCAGCCAGTTGCACACCCCGTTTCGTGTCACTTGGCGGTCAGATGAGGTGAGCAACACGGACGTTACCCAGATAACCACCAGTGACGTTGCCAAGTACATCGGCTGGATTTTTTGGCTTTGACGTGCCGGTTATTGGGACTGTACTCGCACTGCCGTTCTGATTCCCCCTCATGTCGAACGGCCTGGTAGCGCAAGCTACCGAATTCTTGTTTCAGCGGTCGATAGAAATCTTCGGGTTCTCGAATGCCCAGGTGGATGGGTATTGGCGGACGGCCACATGCGCTGGCCCTTGTTGTGGGTATGCAACCCCACCTGCGAAGCCGGAATTGTCACGTAGCCAGGATGTAGATCTCCATGACTCGACTTCGCAAATATCGCGCCGATGTGGTCCAATCTCCGTTGGAGACATACCTGCGAGAAATCAACGGGACCGCCCTGCTTTCGGCGGACCAGGAAAAAGAACTCGCCCGTGCCATCGCGGTCGGGGACACTGAAGCCCGCGACCGAATGGTGCGAGCCAACTTGCGATTGGTGGTGAACATCGCCCGCGGTTACACTGGGAAAGGGTTGGCCCTTCAAGACTTGATCGAAGAAGGCAACCTCGGCTTGCTGCGGGCGGTCGAAGGGTTTGACCCGGTGATGGGAACCCGATTCAGCACCTACGCTAGCTACTGGATTAAGCAGTCCATCAAGCGGGCGCTGGTCAACACCGCCAAGACGATTCGCATCCCCGCTTACATGGTCGAACTCCTCTCGAAGTGGCGCCGTGCCACCAACAAACTCAACGACGAACTCGGTCGCCCACCCACCCACGAAGAAGTGGCCAAGCTGCTGGGCTTGCCGAAGAAAAAACTCAACATCATCAAAAAAGCGATCCGCGTCTACAACGCCGCCCCGCAATCCGACCAAGGCGAACAGGGCTGGTCCATTGACGAAATGTTGATGGACAGCCGAGCCAAAACACCAGACACGGAAATGGTCGAATCGGACGACCTGAAGCACGTGATCGTGTTACTCGAAAAAATGGACAAGCGCGAAGCCAGTGTCCTGCGGATGCGGTTCGGGCTGGACGACGAAGAGCCGAAGACCCTCAAAGAAATCGGCGAGTGCCTCGGGTTGACCCGAGAACGGGTCCGCCAAATCGAGAGTGAAGCCCTGCAAAAACTGAACGAAAGCATGTGTGGTGACTGATCGCACTCTATGTGAACATTCTCAACCGTGCGTCATTTATGACGCACGGTTTTTTCGTGGCTTAGCGAATTGGCAGGTCGTAGTCGAGGAGGCTTTGCGACGTGGGCACCGGCAATCGACTTTAGACAGGATTCACAGGATTGAACAGGATTCAAATCCGATCTTCTGTCCCTAGAAGTTACGCAGTTGCTTGTTAGCCCGACGCGCCAGCGAGGGGTTCGGCGTAACCCCTCGCCGGCGCGCTTTGAAGTTGCGCGTTCGGACTACCCCGAAGGGGTTGAATGAAATAGCCCAGGGTCGCGGCGCTTCGACGCGCACCCTGGGATGGCCCGGAAAGGGATCTTACCCCGAAGGGGTTACATCTGCGCCACGAGGAACGATGGAACCCCTGCGGGGTACGGCTGGGGTGGTGTCGAGAACCCAGGGTGCGCGACGAAGCGCCGCGACCCTGGGCTATTTCATTCAACCCCTTCGGGGTAGTCCGGTGGGG
>JAYVXO010000212.1:0-12150 GCA_043785105.1 Fimbriiglobus sp. | reverse complement strand
GGTCGTTGAATATGGGTGCTGCATACCTGGGGTGTCGCTGCGCTCAACCCCAGGCTAATCGCTTCAATCCCTTCGGGATTAAAACCGATCTGGACCATCCGTCTGGGATAACGGCACCCTGGGCATCCCGGTAGGGATGCCAGCGATTAGCCTGGGGTTGAGCGCAGCGACACCCCAGGTATGCAGCACCCATATTCAACGACCCCGGCAGGGGTCGCAGCGCGGCGCGAAACACAGCACGCTGGCCGTGTCATTTTGCGGCAATGTCGTTCCACGAGGCCACCCAATGCCGCTGATTCTGGACGCGCTTTACATGTTCGCGCTCGCAATCCTGTCGCCGTGGTTGGTGTGGCGGTGCGTGCGGACGGGGCGGTATCGGCGGGACTTGGTGGCGAAGCTGACTGGGCGGGTGGCAGTTCCGAACCCGACCGCGAAGCCGGTGGTTTGGTTTCACGGCGTCAGCGTCGGGGAAATTCACCTGTTAGTGACGGTCGTGGCAGCGTTTCGGAAGCGGCATCCGGATTGGTTGGTCGTGGTGTCCTCGACGACTGACACCGGGTTGTCGGAGGCGCGGACTAGGTTCGCGGGCGATGCCGTCCTACCGTACCCGTTCGATTTTTCATGGTCTACTGGCAACGCACTCGGTTCAATTCAGCCCGCTCTCATTGTACTCGCCGAAAGCGAACTCTGGCCCAACTTCCTTGCCTCGGCTGCCCGGCGAAATGTGCCCGTGGTGGTCATCAACGCCCGCATGAGTCCGCGTAGCTTTGCCCGGCTTCAACATGTTCGTAGTCTCGCCTATCGGCTGTTGTTCCGCCACATCGCCGCGTTTGCCGTGCAATCAGACGACTACGCGGACCGCTTACGACAACTGGGTGTCACAACGTCCAAGATCGCGGTCAGTGGGTCCGTGAAATATGACGGCGCCACCGGCGACCGTGACACCCCGAAGGCGAACGAACTTCGGCGACTACTCGGTATCAATCCCGCGTCGCTTATCCTGGTAGCCGGTAGTACCCACGCCCCGGAGGAGGCAATTTTACTCACCTCCTACGCCAACCTCCGTGCCCGATTCCCGACGCTGCGTCTCGTCTTAGTGCCACGGCACCCGGATCGGTTCGCGGAAGTCGCCGCCCTGGTGGAGCAATCTGGGTTATCGTTCGTTCGGCGCAGCCAGATCGTGGAGCCTTGTTCGGAGATGCCGAACGTCGTCCTACTCGACACGGTTGGCGAACTGGGTGCGGCCTGGAGTCTGGCGGATGTGGGGTATACCGGCGGCAGTCTCGATGGCAAACGCGGCGGGCAAAGCATGATCGAACCGGCCGGCTACGGGGTGCCGACGGTGTTCGGCCCCCACGTCTGGAACTTCCGCGATGCGGCCCAGCGCTTGGTCGAAGCCGGTGGCGCCGTCATGGTCAATGACGAGACGGAGTTGGAGACGGTCCTCTCGCGCTGGCTGGGTGACGGCGAACTCCGAAGACACATCGGTGCGGACGCACAAAAACTGGTGCGCGCCCAACAAGGCGCCACCCAACGCACCCTGGATGTCATCGACCAAGTTTTGAGTGCTTACGAAAAGCCCGGCGAACCTGGGCCGAAATTCGTAGAATCCGCTTCAACGTTGCCATAACTCCAGACCTCCCACGTTCGGAAATTCACCGTGCTTCTCGCCCTGTTTGCGGTCAGCTTGTTTTTGTCCGCCGCACTACTCATGATGGTCCAACCCCTGGCCGGGAAGGTGCTGCTACCCATCGCGGGCGGCACGCCAGCCGTCTGGAACACCTGCATGGTGTTCTTTCAAGCCGTGCTACTTGGTGGCTACTGGTACGCCCACAAGCTCACCACCAGTTTGCCCATTCGCCGACAAATCCCCGTGCATCTCGTCGTCGTGGTCGGTGGCCTCGTGGCGTACCTCGTGTTGCGATTTCAACTGAACCCAGACTGGATACCGGCAGACCAGGACAACCCCATCTTGGGGCTAGTTCTCTACCTCGCTGCGTTCGTCGGGGTGCCGTTTTTCGTCCTCTCGACGACCGCCCCGATCCTCCAGCGCTGGTTCGCCTACACCGGGCACCCCAGCGCCCACGACCCCTACTTCCTTTACGCCGCCAGCAACGCCGGAAGCCTCCTGGGTCTCCTGAGCTACCCGTTTCTCATCGAGCCGAATCTAGGTGTCGGCGAACAAGAGAGCAAATGCATCTTCGGCTACGGAATCGTGTTCTGGCTGATCGCAATCTGCGGGTGGACGATCTGGACGAAGCCGATCTCCTATGCACCTATCTCGGTGATGAAAGAGGTAACCGATAGACCATCTCCACCAACACGGAAGCTCAGGCTCCTCTGGCTTGCCCTCGCCGCGATACCCTCTAGCCTCCTGATGGGCACGACTACGCACTTGACCACGGACATCGCCCCGGTCCCGCTGCTCTGGGTGGTCCCACTGGCGCTGTACCTACTCAGCTTTGTTATCGTCTTTGCCTGGTGGCCGGACCGGGTCCGTGTGACCGTTGGGCGGTTCGCACCGATGCTGATTGTGTTCCTGGTGATCGCGTTGCTGACGGTGGCGACCGAACCGATCGTACTGGTCGGCAGCCTTCATTTGCTGGCGTTCTTCATGATCGCGCTGATGTGTCACGGCGAACTTGCCAACCTCCGTCCCAGTCGGGAATACCTCACGACGTTCTACCTTACGATGTCCTTCGGTGGCGTTCTCGGCGGGCTGTTCAACGCGCTACTTTCGCCAGTGATCTTTGTAAACTTTGGCCTCGTCGAATATCCCCTCGTGGTCATGCTGGCCGCCCTCGTGAGACCCTCCAAGAACGGAGGGCCGGAGCCTTTGCGGCTCAATAAACGAGATGCGATCTGGATCGCTGGCTACACCCTCGTCACGGCAAGTCTCGTCATCTTCGCGCCACAATTTGTGACGGTCCCGTCCGACCCAGGTTCGCCAGACGTGGTAGCGATGCGTCTACTGCGGGCGGGGTTGATGTACGGCATCCCCGCGATCTTGGCGTTCGCCTTGGTCTGGAAGCCGGCTCGATTTGCGATCTGTCTAGCGATCCTACTTCTTGCGGGTTCGTTCGACTCCGGGTCGCACGGCCAGGTACTGTTGAAGACGCGGAATTTCTTCGGCACGTTGCGTGTCACGCGCACCGCTGATGGCATCTTTACCCGCCTCATTCACGGCACAACCCAACACGGCCAACAGCGTACCGATGAACCTGGACCCCCGCGACCGCTGATGTATTATCACCGCAACGGACCCGTCGGTCGGCTGTTCGCCAAGCTACCGTCCGAACGCAAACAGCGAGTCGCAGCGGTGGGGTTGGGGTGCGGTACGATGGCAGATTACGCACACCCAGGTGAAGCGTGGACCTTCTACGAGATCGACCCCGCCGTGGTACGGATCGCACAGGACGCGAGGTTGTTTACTTACCTCTCTGAAACCCGAGGCACGGTGAATGTCGTCCTGGGTGACGCCCGGAGACAGCTAGCCCGCGAACCGGATAGCCACTTTGATTTGCTCGTCCTGGACGCCTTCAGTTCGGACTCCATCCCGGTTCACCTCATGACACGAGAAGCCTTCGCGCTCTACGTCCGGAAGCTCAAGCCCAACGGCGTCCTGCTGTTCCACCTCTCGAACCGCTACCTGGACCTACCGCCTCTCGTGGCCCGCCTCGGTGTAGACCACGATCCCCCGTTCACCCTGAAGTTAGACGACGACCAACCCAATGACCGCGACCGCATCGACGGCAAACTCGCCAGTACCTGGGCCGTCCTCTACCGTGCCCCCGCCGACATCGGAGACGTAGACAAAGACCCCCATTGGCAACGTGTCCCGGTGTCACCTGGGGCAGTCTGGCGTGACGATTTCTCCAACCTACTCGGTGCGTGGCGACGAGATGAGTAAGTGTTTGTCTGGCTGGAATCGTTAAAAAAATGTCCAATACGGCAGCATCAACTGCTACCGTATTGGCTAGACGTGTTCGCAAGTTCCGCTGCGGCTGTCACTTCTTTTTTGGCGGAACGACAGGCTTCACGGGAGCGGCTTTTGCGTCCTTCTTGGGCTTCTTCTTTTCCTTGCCCTGCGGATTGTTGCCTTTTCCCATCACGTACACCTCAGTTTGAAACGATCACCAGACACAAAACCACTTTTTAGATACTATCGCGCCGGCGCGGTCGTGTCAGGTCTTTGTGCGGCAATCAAGCCAAGTGTTGAAAACCGTGGCGTACTAATCAGTTACTGAGTCGATAATTCCCGGCTGCCAGAACAGATTCTGTCTACGGCTAGAACTTACCCGCCACTACTGAAACCATCGCATCCCAGCGTTCCGAGAAATTTCGCCTATTCGCACAATTCTTGCTTTTAGCGAATTGACATTGGTTGGCGGAAAGATTAAAAGTGCCTCCTGAATAGCGATCGGATTGAAATGGTTTGATCGCCTGGACTCGTTGAATTTCTCACTTCGCATCGTCGTCCTGCTCAGGAGGTTCGCACATGAACGCGAGAAGTACGCACCTAAAGCGTGCGTTTACACTGATCGAGTTGTTGGTGGTGATTGCAATCATCGCCGTGTTGATTGGCTTGTTGTTGCCCGCCGTTCAGAAAGTCCGTGAGGCGGCGGCACGGGTGCGGTGCCAGAACAACTTGAAACAACTGGTACTCGCCACGCACCATTTCCACGATACCAATTCCACGATGCCCAGCTACTTCGGCGTCTACCCGTCCCGAAAAGGCAGCACTGCGAACTACGCCGGGGTCCGCTCCGCGTTCGGCGGCTGGTTCGTGCATTTGCTGCCGTATGTCGAGCAACAACCACTCGCCAACCTGATTGCCGCCGACATCGCCGCGAGTGGTTCTAACACCAACGTGACGACCGGGGGCACGCCCGGTACAGGTGGCACGCCGGGCGACACGCGCACGATCACGATCATCAAGAATGGCGTCGAATACACCTACGAGGTGACGAACTCGACCGGGGGCACGTCCGGGACACCCGGCACCACAACGCCACACGGTATCTGGCTGCCGGAAGCCAAATCTGCCGTGTTCCCGATTCTGCAATGTAGCGTCGATCCGTCACGGACTGCGGACAGCCGCCTCGCCGGGTGGGGGCTGACGAACTACGTCGCCAATTGGAATGCGTGGGGCAACAGCACGGGCACTGGTTTGACGACGTGTGGACCCGATTGGAGTCCGTCCAATTTGGGCTTCTACTCCGCCCCGCAACCGTTCACCCAGATCACGGACGGTACATCGAACACCATCTTGTTCGCGGAGTCGTATTCCGTGTGCGATCGTATCGGTCGCTACGCACTTTACTCGGCGAACCAGCATAACTTCGGGCTGACGGCGGGGCTGAATCGCGTCACGTTTGTCTACGGCGACGAGTACCCGGTAGGGAAGTTCACGCGAGTTAACGGGATGCCGAACACACTGGGGTTTCAACTCAAACCGTTACCGCTTCCGAACACCAACAAGATTTGCCAACGCTCCGCCGATTGCTGCGACAACTGGCGAGCGCAGACCGGCCACACCGTGATGCCAATCGCCATGCTGGACGGCAGCGTCCGTTCCATCGCCAAGGGCGTGTCCCAAGAAACCTGGGGCCGGATGATGCTACCGCGTGACGGGTTTGTGATTAACGACTAATAGCGGGCACCTGGGGTATCGCGGGCTGGCACCTGGGGTGTCGCCGCGCTCAACCCCAGGCTAATGGCTGGCATCCCTTCAGGATGCGTTGATCCGGGCGGGAACCCATACCTGGGGTGTCGCTGCGCTCAACCCCAGGCTAATGGCTAACATCCCTACCGGGATGTCTCAGGACGTTTATATTTACAGCGGGGATGTCTCGGGTCAGGTTTGATATCCCGAAGGGATGACAGCCATTAGCCTGGGGTTGAGCGCAGCGACACCCCAGGATTTCGTCCCCACAATTCCCTCGACACCGGAGGTGTCGTAGATGACGGCCATTGTTGCATCGCTCAACACCGCTGAAGCCGTCGTGATCGGCCACGAACCCGGTAAAGGCAAGCACAAAGGCCGCGTCGGGGCGTTGCTGTGCAAGCTGCCCAACGGCAAGCAATTCTCCGTCGGCACCGGCCTCAGCGACGCCGAACGCCAGGCCCCACCTGCCATCGGCGAGACGATCACGTTCCGCTATCAGGAACTGACCGACGGCGGCATCCCACGCTTCCCCAGCTACCTCGGCGTGCGGCATGACCTGCCGAAAAAGCCAAACAAGCCGCAATGATTTATGATAGCTGCACTACACGGGGGTTCGCTCATGCTGTTGCAGCCGGTTCGATTGCTGGTTTGGTTGTGGGGTCGCATCCTGTTGTCGCTGCGGTACTGGGTCACGGTGACCGGGCGTGACACCGCGTTGACACTGCCAGGGCCGTACCTGATTTTGCCGAACCACACGGCCTACGCGGACCCGCCGAACATTCTCACCCACCTCTGGCTGGCGTTCCGAATGCGGCCGATGTTGCTGGAAACGAACTTCCAGAATCCACTTCTGGCGCCGTTCGGGTACTTGTTGAACGCGATCAAGGTGCCGGACATTACCAGCGCCAGCGTGGAAGCCCGCCAACGTGCCGAAGCCGCCGTCGGCACCGCAATTGATGCGTTGAAGGCCGGGGACAACGTGATCCTGTGGCCGTCCGGTCGGCTATCACGCGACGGGTCGGAGCACCTCGGCGGGGCGCGGTCGGTGTCGGACATTTTGACGGCGGTGCCGAACGTCACCGTGGTGTTGGTCCGCACGCGGGGCTTGTGGGGCAGCAGTTTTAGCTGGGCGGACGCGACGAAGCCGAACCTGATGCGGAACTTGCTCCTCGGGGCGGTGCAACTTCTGTCAAACCTGATCGTCTTCATGCCGCGTCGCCGGATGACGATGACCCTGGAAGCCTTCCCACGTGGCAAACGACCCGACCCGGCGCGCGACACGATCAACCCTTGGCTGGAAGCGTGGTACAACGCCGATGTCCGTGCGGAAATGCCGACGTTCGTACCGTATCACTTCGCGTTCGGAGCGCGGACCCACGACTACCCACCACCCGTGAAGGGGCTTGGTCTCGATTTGTCTGCCATCAAACCCGCCACGAAATTGGGCGTCACGGAGATTCTGACGGAGAAGTTGAAACGGCAATTGACCGACGACGAGAACCGCCCCGAACGGACCTTCGTCGAACTCGGAATCGACAGTCTGGACGGCATGGAAATCACGCTCGACATCGAACGCCGGTTCGGGTTTAGCGATGAGGCCATGCCCACGACCATCGGCGCACTTTGGGCGTTGGCCGAGGGGCAAGTTGAGAAGGGCGTCACGGTTTCACCGCCGCAACAGTGGTTCACGCCGCCCACTGGACCGATGGAGATTCAGTTCCTCGGGGCGACGATTCCGGAAGCGATCCTCAACCGGATTCTGCAGAACCCGAAGGACATCGCGGTCTGCGACGACATCGCCGGGGTGATGACCTACGAACGGTTGTTGCTCGGCGCCACGGTGCTGACGCAACGGTTCGCAGCGATTCCCGAAAAGAACGTCGGCCTGATGTTGCCCGCGTCGGTGGCCGGGATCACGTCCCTGATTGCGTTGCACTTGGCGGGGAAGTTGCCGGTCATTTTGAACTGGACGACTGGCCCAGCCAACATGGAACACGCGGTCAAGTTGCTGGGCGTCAAGTGTGTCATCACGTCGCGGAAGTTTGTTGATCGGGCGCAAGTCACGGTGCCGGGTGCCGAGTTTTTCTACCTCGAAGACGTTCGCGCCACGGTCACGAAGTGGGAGAAACTTCGCCGCCTCTTAGCAGTAACTTACTTCCGGGGTTCGCTGGTCCGGGGGTTGCTCAGCAAATTGAACCGCGACCCGCAACAACCCGCAGTCGTGCTGTTCACATCGGGTTCCGAAAAGGCGCCGAAGGCAGTGCCGCTCACGCACGCCAACGTGCTGGGCGACCTGCGCGGCGCGTTGCCATTATTGGGCCTGGACCGCACGCACAGCGGGCTGGTGTTCTTGCCGCTGTTCCACAGCTTCGGCCATACCGTGACGGGATTGCTGCCGCTCCTGTCCGGTGTGAAAGCGGTCTATCACCCCGACCCAACCGATGCCGGGGCGCTGGTCCGCAAGGCGGCGGCGTACCAAACGACTGCGACCGCCGCAACGCCAACGTTCTGGAATTACATGCTCGAAAAGGCCAAGCCGGGCGACTTGCAATCGTTGCAAGTCGTCGTCGTCGGCGCGGAGAAGTGCCCGCCTGCCATGTTTGAAAAGACCAAGCAACTCGCGCCGAACGCCGTCATCATGGAGGGCTACGGCATCACGGAATGTTCCCCTGTCGTCTCCGTCAACCCGCGATTCGCACCGAAGCATGGCACCATCGGCAAGCCACTCGTCGGGGTCGAACTGTGCATCCGCGATTTGGAAACCGATGCAGTGTTACCGCCTGGCAAGATGGGGATGCTGCACATCCACGGCCCGAACGTGTTCCTCGGTTACATCGGCTCCGACACCCCCCCGCCGTTCCGCGAATTCGACGGCAAGAAGTGGTACATCGCCGGTGACCTCGTGGAGTTGGACCCTGACGGCTACATCGTCTTCCACGGTCGCCTCAAACGGTTCTTGAAAGCAGGCGGGGAGATGATTTCGCTGCCAGCACTCGAAGAACCCTTCACCAAGAAATTCCCCGCCACCGATCAAGGCCCCCGTGCCGCCATCGAAGGCATCGAGACCCCCGACGGTCGCCGCGTCGTGCTGTTCACGACGCAAGACATCCCACTGAAGGACGCCAACGCGATGCTCCAAGCCGAAGGCTTCCGCGGCGTGATGCGGCTGGACGAAGTCCGCAAGGTCGAAAAAATCCCCGTCCTCGGCACAGGCAAAACCGACTACAAAGTCCTGCGTGCGCTGATCGGGACGGGGAAATGAACAGCCCCGTGGCTGTTCAACCCCAACGGGGGTGTTCCATTAGCCAAGGGTTGCGGACCAAAGGTCCGTTACCCTAGTTAGTCTTTCTGTTTGGTCTTCTTGTACCGATCGAGCAGCCGTGCCGTTGGGACAGGCATATGGGAAACCGGATTTGCCAACTCACCGCCATACCCGTCCGGCTTTTTTAGGACTCTACGTGCTCACATTGGCATGTTGATGGATCGAAGAACAGTTTCTGAATTCACCCGCCGGATTGGCACAGTACTTGCAACAAATTCCTCTCATCTCCTCTTTATCCCGTACACGTAGGGTGAACGAATTCTGAGCGAGGAAATGACAGCCCGGAGCCGCCCGCAAACCGCCCGCACACTTGACCAACAACCTGAGGAATCCCATGAATCGTTCCGACCAGCGCCCGTTCAGCCGTCTGGGGGTCGAGCAACTCGAAACCCGCGACGTGCCGTCCGTCACCTCGTTCGTCACCCACCTGTACCAGGAGGTGCTCGACCGGCAACCCGACCCGAGCGGGTATAACTTCTGGGTGACCCAGCTCAACACCGGCGCCCTGAGCACCGGGCAGGTGG
The DNA here is from genome assembly GCA_043785105.1 of Fimbriiglobus sp. Taxonomy (GTDB): domain Bacteria; phylum Planctomycetota; class Planctomycetia; order Gemmatales; family Gemmataceae; genus Fimbriiglobus. The sequence continues at coordinate 2,636 of JAYVXO010000212.1, read as the reverse complement.
CCATCGGCTTCGTCACCAGCGCCGAGTACCGCACGGACGCCGTCGTCTCTTACTTCCGAACCCAGCTCGGGCGGACGCCGACCGCCGCCGAAGCCCAGTCTTATGTGAACCGGCTGGTGGCGGGGGAGTCGCAGGACCAAGTCCGCGTGTCGTTCTTCGGGTCGGAGGAGTTCTTCAACGACGCCGGGCGGAACAACGCCCAGTTCGTCACCCGGCTATACTCCCAGATCCTCGGCCGGTTGCCCTCGGCCGCGGAAGTGAACGTGTGGGTGAACGTGCTGACCACCACGAATGGCGACCGCACGTTCGTCGCCACCCAGTTCCTGTACAGCCCGGAGAACTTCCAGTACGAGGCGGTCGTCGCGTACCGGAACCTGCTCCACCGGGCGCCGGACGCCGCCGGGTTGACCTTCTGGGAGTCCCAGCGGGCGAACGGGATGACGGTCGAGACGATGGACGTCGGCTTCCTCGCCAGCCCCGAGTACGTCAACCGGCCGTGAGTGGCAGGTTGGCATCCCGTCCCTTATGTTGGGGTGGGCCAAGATTTTTTTTCTCCTATCAGACATCTCCCCGCTTCCTTGCTGTGCGCGGCTTCTACGGGGCAAGCAGCATTTGACTAGCGGTAGGACTTCCCGTTTATAGAACTGCCACCGAGGGCAACTCGTCGGGTCGATGGGGTTGAGCAGTCAAGACAATTCCACCCGATTTGATTTCCGTTTTCGTATCCTGAACCTACACAGTGTCCCTCACACAAGGTTCTCGTTTCATGGCTGATATTCGTGCGTTTCGTGGCTACCGTTACGACTTGGGTAAAGTCGGTTCCCTCTCGGATGTTGTGTCGCCGCCGTATGACGTGGTCGATGCGGCGTTGCAACAGAAGCTCTACGACAGCAGCCCGTACAACGCGATTCGCATTGAATTGACGCGCGACGAACCCGGCGACACGGAGGCGATCAACAAGTACACCCAGGCCCATCGGACGCTGGCGGGTTGGATTGCGGAAGACGCGATTCAGCAGGATACTGCCCGGTCGGTCTACGTTTACGAACAAGAGTTCACCGTCGAAGGGCAGACGTTTACGCGGCGTGGTTTCATGGCCCGCGTGCGGTTAGAGCCGTTCGGGACGGGGCGGATTTTCCCGCACGAGCAAACGCTGTCCGGGCCGAAGGCCGATCGGTTGAAGCTGTACCAAGCCACGGGGTTCAACATCTCCCCGATCTTCGGGCTTTACCCGGACGAAGCCGGTGAAGTCGTCGCCAAGCTCGACCCGTACATTCGCAACGCGCCGCCGATTACGGCGACGGATCATCTGGGCGTCGTCAATCGGCTTTGGGTGATTACAGACACCGCCACGATTTCGCAAATCATCGGGTTAATGGGGCCAAAGCCAGTCTTCATCGCCGACGGCCACCACCGCTACGAGACCGGGTTAAAGTACCTGGAAGAACAACAAGCAGCGGGCACAGTGGCCGACGATGAAGCGGCACCGAACTTTTGCTTGATGATGCTGGTCGGCATGAGCGACCCAGGGTTGATAATCCTGCCAACCCACCGGCTGATGAGCGGGTTGCCCGCCGTGACATCCGGCGAACTGAAAGCGGCACTGGCGGACCACTTCGACATCGTCGGTGAATTCGGCGACGACGCGACCGCCTGCTGGGAGCACGTGCAGCTCGAAGAATCCCAAGCCGTGTTGGGCTTCGGCACCGTGGCGGACGGCCAATACTTCGCGGTGAAGTTGCGGGATAACACCATCATGGACACGCTCGCACCGACGCAATCGGCGGAGTGGCGGAGTCTTGCGGTGAGCATTTTGCACAAGTTAGTGATCGAAAAGTTGATGCCCGAAAAACTTGGCGGCACCCCGGCGTGTCAGTACGTCCACTTACTGCAGGAAGTCACCGCAGCGGTGACTTCCAAGACCTGTCAAGTGGCCTGTCTCGTGCCGCCGGTTTCGATGGACCACGTCGAGATGATCGCCGGCAACCGCGAGAAAATGCCGCCCAAATCAACCTACTTCTACCCGAAGTTGCTCACCGGAATGGTGCTGAACTCGCTGAAGCGGGATTAGGGCACTGTCGTTATCTTACGGGAGGTTTTTGTTAGCCCGACGCGCGCGTTTTGAAGTTGTGCTGCCGGAATACCCCGCAGGGGTTTGATGTAATAGCCCAGGGTCGCGGCGCTTCGTCGCGCACCCTGGGTGCAATGGCTTGGGTTTGCGTCGAGTGGCAGCCTTGCGAGAGGATCGGGGACTCGGACCCCCAACGGTTCCCGCAAGGATACCAGTGTGACGATTCCCAACACCCCCACGACCCGTCACGACCAACCCCAACTCCCCCTCGCCGACGCCTTCGCCACCATCCTTCCCAAAAATCAGGAGCGTGGCGTCGGCGTTCCGCTCCGGGATTGCGCGTCGGGGCGTCCGCACCACCGCGTTGCATCGGGTCAGGACGTTGCCCCATGCGACGCGCTATTCCAAGGCCGCCGTCGCCGATGGGTACCGCCGCCGCGGGCAGGTGGAACTGCATGTTCGGGGACTCAAGGATGACCTGGAAATTAGGGGTGCGGCGGTGCCAAACGCCCGCGATGGTTCGCAAGGAAATCGCGCTGTCGGCGGTGGCGTTCCACGCGGTGCG
>JAYVXO010000211.1:0-12174 GCA_043785105.1 Fimbriiglobus sp. | reverse complement strand
TTCACCCCCACGGGTTGCGCAACCCGTGGGGGTGAACCCCACGGCTCGTCGGAACTCAGTTGGAACCGCTCGCGGTACATCGTCGCCATCTGTCCGGAGTGTTGCACCATGTCCACTGCAAAATCGGCGTTTGTTGAGTTGGTGGAAATGACCGGGCACATCGTGGATTCGTTGCTGCTGCCGAAGGTGCTGGACGCGATCCTTTCGCGGGGCGGGCAGTACCACATCGAATCGTTGAAACTCGGCGAACGCCAGGACGATTCGAGCGTCGCTCGAATCGAGGTGCGGGCGGAATCGGCGAAGCAACTCGAAAGCATCCTCGCGGAGATTCACCCGCATGGGGCGGTTCCGGTTCACCCGTCGGATTGCAAGGTCGTCGTGGCGGACATCGACGGCGCGTTCCCGGACGGCTTCTATTGCTCCACGAACTTCCGCACGCAAGTCCGGCTGCACGGCGAATGGGTCGAAGTCGAGGATCAAGAAATGGACTGCGGCGTGTTGGTCGATGCCGAAGGGTTGGCGGCGCGATGTCTGCCGATGGTGAGCGTGAAAATCGGCGACCGAATTATCGTGGGCCGGGCCGGGATGCGGGTCTTTCCGCCCGAATCCGAGATGCGTAAACACGAACTGTTCGAGTTCATGGCCAGCCCGGTTTCGAGCGAGCGTCCGAAGGGGGTCACGGTGCGGGAAATCGCCCAGGCGATGCGACGCACCAAGGCCGCCGGGGAGAAAATCCTCGCGGTGCTTGGCCCGGCGGTGGTGCATACGGGTGGCGGCGAACTCGTGGTGAAGCTCGTGCGGATGGGCTACCTGAACGTGTTGTTCGCTGGCAACGCCTTCGCCACCCACGACATGGAGCAGGCCCTTTACGGAACGAGTTTGGGCGTCTCCTTCACCCACGGTTTGCCGACCGACGAGGGCCACGAACACCACCTGCGGACGATCAACAGCATTCGGCGGCTGGGTAGCATTCAAGCGGCGGTGGACGCGGGGAAGCTCACGTCCGGCGTCATGTATGAATGCGTGAAGCACAACATCCCGACGGTGCTGTGCGGCAGCATCCGCGACGATGGCCCGCTCCCGGAAGTCATCACCGACATGCTCGTTGCCCAAAACGAGATGCGCAAGCACATCCCCGGCACCGGCTTCTGCCTGATGGTCGCCACGACCCTCCACAGCATCGCCGTCGGCAACCTCCTGCCCGCCTGGGTCAAGGTCGCCTGCATCGACATCAACCCTGCGACCGTCACCAAGCTGATGGACCGCGGCACCACCCAAACCGTCGGCATCGTCTCCGACGCCGAGCCGTTCATCCGCGCGCTGGTCGCGGAGTTGGAGAAGAGTGTGTGAGGGTGGAGAGTAGAGAGTGATTGAGAGGAAGCACCGTGCAAGTTCTTTACTGCTGGCGTTGCGGTTGTGACGTACCCATGCTCGACGAATCCGAGTTCGCTGAAATTCACGTGCTGTATTGGACCGGATTGCGGTCAATCAAAGAGGTGAAGGCGATGCGTGACAACCCGATGCTAAACTCAATCATGGAGGAGCGGTTTCGACCCGTGTTGGACGCCTACGAACGGCTGACCGGCTTCCGCGAGCCGAACGTGAACGCAATCATGCATCACCGAATTGTCCAATATGGTCCGGCGTGTGCCACGTGTGGCAAACCGTTGCGAACACCTAAAGCATCCCAGTGCATGGCCTGCGGAGCCACTAGCTGAGATTCGCCAGATCCGGTGCGAGTTGCAAACAGTGCATAATCCTCCGAACCAAATTAAGCTGTTGATCCGTCAGAATTTTTGCGATAGGATTTTTTGAGTTCGATCAGTTCATTTCCGCATTTGGAGGGAACGGTCATGCAATTTCTGCGATCGGGATCAAGTGGCCCTGATGTCACACGAATTCAGAAAGCACTGAATGGCCGGATGCTACCACCCATCAATCCGTTTACCCGTCCCGCTTTGGACCGGCTCGTCGAGGACGGGATTTTTGGCCCGAAGACCCAGGCAATGGTCAAGGAGTTTCAACGACTCAACGAGATCCAAATTGATGGGATCGTCGGTCAGGACACTTCGTACCTACTTTTCCCCTATCTCACTTTCAGCGCGGGAATGAGAGGCCAGGGGCGGGTCATCGGTAAGCAAGGTTTGTCAGCCAGTCCCCAACCCGCCCGGCGCCTTTCGGCGAACCCACCACTACTCGCCAGCCCGGTTCAGACCGGCGGCGCTAAGGCCAAAGGGCCGCCATCAGGCGGTGGAAAAGCAGAAGAGGAGGACGGATTCACACTCAATCTTGAGATCAGCCAAGGCATCAAGCACGATTTTAAGCCGTGGTTTGTTCTCAAACCGGACGAGGAGCCTGAAGGTTCCAGGGCGAACGCAGTCGTGTCAATTGAGGCCACCGTCCTGCGGTTGAAAGGCTTCGAGTTTGGTGGCGAGCTTGAATTTACCCGCCCGGCTTTTGCGCCCGACGGTGCCACTTGGCGCTGGGAAGGGGCCGTCAAAGGGAGCTACAAGCCGCCGTCATTGGAGTTAGGCGGATTTTTATCAATCAGCCCCGTCGCCGAACTCGCGGTCAAACAGGGCTTAAATCTTGGGGTGGGAATCGGTGCCGAGATCACCGTTAAGCACCCACGATCCGATATCCTTCAACTGACCGTTGGCGGTAAAATTACGACAGAATTGGACATGAAGGCCGGCAATCTCAAAGTCGGCCCGGAGGTCAGCCCAGGCATGTTCAATCTGACCCTCGGCGGTAGATTCTAAAAGATGTGTCATAGCGAAGGTGCTTGCAACGGGTTGACAAGTTAGCGAACAGCGGAAGCACTCACCCCTCCAAGTCCCACACGACGACTTGGCCGTTTTCGCCACCGGCGGCGGCGATGGTGCCATCGGGGTGAACGGTGAGGCAGTAGACGGTGCCGATGCCCCAGTCGAATTCTTGCGCCTGGGAACAGGTGTGGATGTCGAAGATTTTGACGGTGTTGCCGCCATCGGCCACGGCGAGTTGGTTGTTGCCGGGGAGAAACACGAAGTCGTGTGGCGATTGAGTTAACTCGATCCGACCACGCAGTTCACCGACAGCATTCACAAGCCGAATGCCGGCGCCCTCCGTGACCGCGATGCTTTCGCCATCGGGCGAGATGGCGAGGCGGTAACCACGCGACCGCGATCGCGGAACAATGTTGACTCGAAACCGCTCCCGGACCGGCTTGATCGTCCACGAAATGAGTTCGTCCTCAACCCCGTCCACTACGATGACTGCGTCACTTTTCGGCATGAAGGCGATCGCCTCATAGGAACCCTCATCAAACGCAGCTACGATTTCTGATGTCTTTAAATTCCGCAGTTGGATCTCGCTATTGACGGCCACGACCCATTGGTTTCTCGGTTCTTGGCTCGGCGAAAAAGCGACTTGAGTTATCGACCGCCGTACTTGTCCATGAACCTGTTGTCCGGAGACTAGATGGAACTCATCCTGTATCTGGAAACTGGGAACATCATAGATAGTCACAATACCGTTCACTTCACCTATGGCCAATTGTGTCCCATCAGTTGAATAGTCGAACGATGTCATCACCACACCACGCACATTCTTGTGTTGTGGTTTTCCGCTCGCCAAGTCCCACGAAAGTAACTTGCGCCCCGTCGTCAGTATCCCCGTCAGTTCCGCCGAGTTGGGTCGGAACCGCAACTGGGCGACGTGCTGTTGGCTCTTGACGGTGTACTGGCGCATCGCGGGTGTTCTCGCTCACTTCTTGGCTTCGTCGGCGAAAACGTTGGTGCGTTCGAGGGGGAGTTGGAAGGCGTCGGCGACGCGGGTCATGTAGTTGCACCACGCGCCGTACCAGATCAAGTCGATCGTCCGGTCCGGGCCGAAGGTGGCTTTCAGGGCACGAATCTCGTGGTCCGAAATCGTGGCCGGTTCCCGTGTCAGCTTGTGGGCGAACGTGAACGCTTGCCGTTCCGCCGGGGTGAAGTCCGGCCAATCGGGGGTCATCAGTTTTTGGACTTGTTGTTTCACTTCGTCGTCTTTGAGGCCCGCGACCGCGAGCAGCATTTCGCTATGACCCATTCAATAAAAGCAGTCGTTACTCCGCGTCACCACCCAAAAGTACGAGTTCGAGAAGACGCGGTTGAACTTCGCTTCTTGTTGAAAAATCCCCATCGTCTCGAACCACGTTTTCGTCAGCAGCGGTTGGTAAACCAAGCTGACCTGGCTCCAGACCACCCGTTGCGACGAAGCCGGGATCGCTGCCAATTGGCTGGCCGGCGGCAACGGGATCCGCGAAGCCCGCGCCTTCTGCAAACCCTTCTTCTCGATCAACTCCGTCGGACTCTTTTGAGACCAGTCGGGACGGGCGACCGGGACTAATGTCGTGCCCTTGGTGACAACCGTGTTCCACTCCGGACGATCCGGGGCGACGACTTTGGCTTGCACGCTGGTATCCGGAAACGGGTCAATCGGCGCGAGCGGGCCACCCGTTTCGACCGTCACACCGAGTGCGAGGAAGATGCGGTTTTGAAAGTTCGCGTGGGCCAGCGTATGCACCAACGCCACGGTTAGTTCCGGGCCATACTCTTTCAGCACGTCGGCAAATTCTTCATCGGTCACGGTGTGCGCAGCCTTGGTCAGTTTGCGGGCGAACTGAAATGCGAGCCGTTCCTTGTCCGGAAGCTCCCGAACGTTCTCGCCGAGTTTCTGCACATCTTCCGGTGCCATCCCCGCTCGCACCAAATCGGCTTCGGCGTATTTTTTGGCATACTCGCACCCCACCGCATCCGCCGCAACCCAGCGCAACTTCCCAGTCAGTGTTGCCCCAAGCGGGTTCTGTGTCCGATGCACCGCATCGAGGTGCAACATCGCCCCCGTCGTTCGCGGCAGCGCCTCCGCCATTGCCAACGCCCACGCCGGAAGCGTCGGGTCATCCCCCCGAAGCCGCTTCAAGGCCGCCGCCGGTTCCGGAGCCGGAAACCGAGATTGCGCTGTCACAGCATCGCCGTTGCCAACCATGACAATCACCGCCATCAGCCAAAACTGGCTTTTCATAGGACCAACCTGAGGAGGAATCGCGTCAGTCATTGCGCTGGCACCAATCTACCAACGTAACGGCGGCGCGTCACGGACGAATTGATCGACGGAGTGTCTTGCTTGCACAACACGACCGATGCCAACTTCACACGGCGGCGCCTTGCCCGATATTGAATCCGGCCTAAGAACAACCCGGATTCGTTACCGTGAGCTGGAGTTCGGGCATGTTGGAACCGCTTGGCGTGGCGCTGGTGGGGTGTGGCACCGTAGGCACGGGGGTGGTGCGGATATTGCTCGGCCATGCGGAGCGTCTCACGCAACGGTGCGGGCGGGCGGTGGTGTTGCGATCCGTTGTTGTGCGGGATGCGGATAAAACACGCGATGCTTCGTTACCCCGTGAACTGATTCGCACGGATTTGGAAGCGGCGATTGCGGACCCCACCGTGCATGTGGTTGTGGAATTGATCGGCGGCACGACCACGGCGAGAGGGGTGGTGCTGGACGCGCTGGCGGCCGGCAAGCACGTCGTTACGGCCAACAAAGCGCTGCTTGCGGAGCACGGTCCGGAACTGTTTGAAGCGGCGCGAAAGGCGGATCGGGTTATTTGCTTTGAAGCGGCGGTGGCGGGCGGTGTGCCGATCATTCGGGCGCTTGCAGAGAGTCTGGCCGCGAATCAGGTGACCGCAATTCAGGCGATTTTGAACGGCACTTCTAACTTCATTCTCACGTCGATGGCCGACCACGGCATGAGCTACGCGGACGCCCTGAAAGAAGCCCAACGCCTCGGGTACGCCGAAGCCGACCCGACGTTGGACGTGGACGGGTCCGATGCCGCGCACAAGCTTGCGGTGTTGGCCCAAATCGCGTTCGGCGTGACCGCGAAGCCGACGGACATCGAGAAGATCGGCATCGACCACATCGACGCGATGGACATTCGATTTGCGGACGAACTGGGGTACACGATCAAGCTGTTGGCGGAGGCGTGGACGCGGGAGGAAAGTCACAACACCCAAAAGCGGCAAGTGGCGCTGCACGTCGCGCCGGTGTTGCTACGGCACACGGACATGTTGGCCCAGGTGCGCGGGGCGTACAACGCGATTCAGGTCGTCGGCGACATCGTTGGGGAAACGCTCTACCAAGGGCCGGGGGCCGGGATGATGCCGACCGCCAGTTCGGTCGTCAGCGACATTATCGACATCGCGGTGGGGCGTGCCCAGCGGACGTTCACCGCCGCAAAACTGTGGTCTTCCGTTGGGCGCGGCTTCACGATTGAGCCGTCCGAGCGAGTGCGCAGCCGGTTCTACTTGCGGCTATCGGTCCGCGACCAACCCGGCGTACTAGCGGACGTGTGCCGCGTGTTGGCCGAGGAAAGCATCAGCATCTCGTCCGTCATTCAACATGAGGCACTCGAAGACGGCACGACCGCCGTACCACTCGTCATCATGACCCACTACGCCGAAACCGGCAAGTTCCGCGTCGCCGTGAAGCGCATCAACGACTTAACCGCAATCGCCGAACCCGCCACGTTCTACAGCGTCGATGACTAATCAAGAAGTTCACCACGAATCACACGAATCGGACGAATAAAGCCAAGACAATTTAGACAGGATTAACAGGATTGAACAGGATTGTTAAGAACTGGTTTAATCCTGTTCAATCCTGTTCAATCCTGTCTAAATTGTTTTCGCAATTCTTTAATTCTTATTCGTCCGATTCGTGTAATTCGTGGTGGACTTCTTGGTTGATTACCGCACCAGTACCCGCAGTTCTCGTGGCAGTGGAAAGTTGACGTGTTCTTCGCGGATGGTGCGGGTTTCGACGATGGCGTTGAACTTGGTGCAGAGGTGGTTCAGCACGTCTTGCACGTGGTCTTCGGGGGCGCTGGCGCCGGCGGTCACCAACACCGTGTCGTCGTCGTCGAACCAGCTATCCTGCAATTCGGCCACGGTGTCGATGAGGTACGCGGGACGGTTGTGTTGCTGGGCAATCTCCGCGAGCCGGTTGCTGTTGGAACTGTTTTGGCTGCCCAACACGATCACGACATCGGCTTCGGGGACCAGGTCTTTCACCGCTTCTTGGCGGTTCTGGGTGGCGTAACAAATGTCGTCCTTGCCCGGCCCGACCACGTGCGGATATTTCGCCCGCAACGCCGCGATGATGCCCCTCGTTTCGTCCACACTTAGTGTCGTCTGGGTTAGGAACGCGAGCTTCGTACCGGCGGTCAGTGTCAACGCATTGACATCGGCGATGCTCTCCACGAGCACCATTGCCGCCGGGGCTTCACCCATTGTGCCGATCACTTCATCGTGCCCGTCATGGCCGACGAGAATAATCGTGTAGCCTTCCTTGGCGTACTTAATCGCCTCCATGTGAACCTTGGTGACGAGCGGGCACGTGGCGTCGATGGCCCGGAGATTCCGCTCCGCCGATTGCCGCCGAATTTCCGGTGACACGCCGTGGGCGCTGAACATCACCGTCTGCCCGTTCGGCACCTCGTCGATGCCGTCCACGAACACGACGCCCTTTTCCCGGAAGCGGTCCACGATGGGGCGGTTGTGAACGATTTCGTGGAACACGTAAATCGGCTGACCGAACAGCTTGAGCGCCGTTTCGAGACTTTCGACCGCCATGTTTACACCCGCACAGAAGCCACGCGGGTTGGCAAGGATCACTTTCATCGGTCGTCCGTCCTCAAAAGAAAACACCAGGTCGAAAACCTCAAAACCCGTCCGCGAAACTCACTCACTGAAGGGGTGAAGTGAACCAATTTTTCACCACAGCGGGCACAGTCAGGACGTTATCGCTACTCGATAACGATTGAGGGTAGTTTTGGGGCTAGGTTTAGGAGGTGCCACCCAATCCAAACCAAACCCTTGCCAACTCACACTCATCAATCACACTACTTCCCGGCTCGGACAATTTCTAGCCCTTGATCGTCCCGCCGTCCGCGTTGAAGCGGTTCACAAATTCCCCATCATCACTATGGCGTGGATCCACACGCCGCGACAACAGACCAGGGATTGTTTCGCGATTTCGGACGTTCTGGCTTTCGTGATCGTTTTTTTTGGATTTCGGCGTAACTGCGTAACTCCTAGATTTCATCTGTGCCTCGGTGTCTCTGAGGTAAATCCTCTGTTCGGAATCAGCCCTACTGTTTATCCAGACTACCACCGATTGTGCCTAAATTGCGAAGATTGCCGCGTCGGGCAGTATTGCTCAATTCTCCGACTTTGCCGGGACGACATATAGCCTACTGAGTCGTCACCATCCGGATCAACGGCTCATTCGTACCTGTTCGGTCCCCTCACGCACGGAGGCTGCGTTATGCACGTTCGGAAACTTCTGGCAGCGTCGGTTTGCCTTGCTTTCGCAGCGCCGGCGTTCGCGCAAACACCTACGTCCAAGGCGGCACCCGGCGTCGATCGGGCTTCGTACCACTCGGCACTGTTTAACCCGGCGGAAGAACTTCCGGCGAACTTAAGCAGCCATACCGAAGCGGCGATGCAAGCTTCGTCGCCTGCCGAAAACCTTTTGGCGGGTCCGCAAATTTGGGCGTCGGCGGACTACCTGTTGTGGTACATCACGCCGATGAACACGCCGGACCTGATTCAATCGGTGCCCGGCAAAGCCGCTGTGAATTCGGTTCAACAAAACGCCATCTTGCCTGGTAGTGCCGCAACGCGGATTTTCCCCGACGGTCGCCAAGTGCAATTCGGTGGCTTCAACGGCATTCGCGGGAGCATGGGGGCGTACCTCGATCCCGCCAGTCGGTTCGGCGTGGACGCGAGCGTGTTCATACTGGAAACGAAGATTCAGAAAGGCTCCGCGTTCAACAACGGCACGCCGGACGCCATCGCCCAGCAATACTTCAACGTCCAAACGGGCCGGCCGATTAGTTTGTTCGCCTCGCTGGAAGGAACCAGTGCTGGCGGAATCGTTTCCCACGTTGAAAGTGCGACGTGGGGCGCCGATGCCAACGTGCGGATGCAGGCGTACACGCTGGTTGCGGACCGCAACGACTTGCTCTTCGGCGTTCGGTATTTCAGCCTTGCGGAAAGCATCCAAACCGAAGCGCGGAGCTTTTTCGCCCGAACCGGCGGGGCCGTCGGGATTCAAGACACGGTTCGCACGCGCAACCAATACTACGGCGGTCAAGTCGGCGTGGCGAGTCGCCTGGGGGCGTGTAACCGGGGCCTGGGCATCGACGCCGGGTTGAAATTCGGCATGGGTGGCGTGCGCCAAGAAGCCCAAATTTTCGGCAGCAACACCTTCCTCAGTGCGGCTGGCGTTGCCGATACGCAACTGCAAGGGCTGTTCGCCCGCCCGTTCAACCAAGGCAGTTTTAGCCGCAACAAGTTTGCCGTGCTGTCGGACTTGAATCTGAATCTGACGTACAACTTCACCCCTGCCGCGAAGGTGTACTTCGGGTACAACGTCATGTGGGTCAGCAGCGTGATTCGCCCCGGTGAGGTCATCGACCCGATCATCAACGACTCCCGCGCCCGCTTCGTCGCCAACCCCACCCCCAGCACCGCCGACCGCCCCGCGTTCAGTTGGAACGCCAACGACATGTGGGTGCAAGGCATGACGTTCGGCGTAAACTTAGCGTACTAACCGAATTGTTCACCACGAATCAAACGAATAAGACGAATAAGGCGGATACGTTAACAGCCAAGAATTGAGAGCAGGAAAACCGATCGGAATTGGTTACACTCTGTTCTCAATCCTGATTTGATTAGTCTGATCTTATTCGTCCTATTCGTCTGATTCGTGGTTAAATCTTGTATTCAGTATCAGCCATGCTCACGACGCAGCTTATTGAACAAATCCTGGCGACGATCCCCCACAAGTCGATTGGCTTGATCGGGGATTTGTTTCTGGATCGCTACCTCGACATTGATCCGGCCCGCGACGAGCCGTCGATCGAAACCAATTTAACTGCTTATCAGGTGACCCATGTGCGGTCCTACCCCGGTGCGCTGGGGACGGTGATGAACAACCTCGCGGCGCTCGGCGTGCGGCGAATTGAGCCGATTGCGATCATTGGCGACGACGGCGAAGGGTACGAGTTGCGGCAAGCGCTGCACCGATTGCCGAGTGTGGATCTGCGCGGTCTTGTGGTTGCTGCCGATCGCCGGACGCCGACTTACACCAAGCCGATGTACGGTGACCGCGAACTGAACCGCCTGGACATCAAGAACCGTACCCCGACGCCGTCGAAGCACGAAGACGCGGTGCTGGCCAAGATTGAGGAAGCCTGGTCCCGACTGGACGCGGTGATCGTGTTGGATCAGGTGAGTGAGGAAAACTGTGGCGTCATCACGACCCGAGTGCGCGAACACCTCACGGCACTTTGCAAACGATCGCCAACCAAGTTTGTGCTGGCGGATAGCCGCGAACAAATCGGGCTGTTTCACAACATGTGCATCAAGCCGAATCGTTCGGAAATCGAGCTTTGGTTGGGGAAAAGTGAACCCGGTGATTTCGACAACCTACTGCGTTTGGCGGCGGAGCAACTGCAATCGCCCGTCTTTTGCACTCGCAGCGATGACGGTATTCATGTGGCATTTCCCGGAATGAAAGCCAGCGACATCATCCGCGTCCCGGCGTACCCGATGACTGGCCCGATCGACAGTTGTGGCGCCGGCGACAGTTGTAGTGCCGCGATCACATCGGCGATGGTGTGCGGGTTAACGCATGAACAGGCGGCGGCGTTCGGGAATTTGGTGGCGTCGATTACGATTCAGCAGATCGGCACGACCGGAACGGCAACACCGGCCCAAGTTCGGGGCCGGTGGCGTGACGTGACAGCATAATCATCCGATATTACACGACCGCGTTCAGTTGCTGGCGCGGCGCGGGCATCGGCATCGGGGGCGGCGTGAAGACGAATTGCAGCGCTTCATCCGCACGGGCTTCGGCGTCTTCGTCGGTTAACACTTTCTTCAACACTTCCGCAACGGTTTCGTCGTCGGGGGCAATTTTTGCCAGCAGCGTGGCACAACGGCCCCGTAGCTCCGCCGATGAGGCTTGTAAACCCGTCATCAACGCATCCACCGCACCCCGACCGATGCGCTTGATGGAAACGGCGACCACGGCCCGTGTGCGGTTCTCGGGTTCGCGGAGCATCCCGATCAACGCCGGGGTTGCGGGGTAAGCCGCTGGCCCGATGCGACCGAGCGCACCGGCACAATCACGCCGAACGCTGTTGTCCGAATCCTTCAGGCCGTGGATGAGGTGTTGCAACGCTTGTTGTCCCGCCGATCCTTGCTCACCCAGTGCGCGGGCGGCCCGGCGACGGACGCGGGCGGATTCGTCCGCCAAGGCGATCACCAGGGACGGCACCCGCTTGGTCGCGGGGAGCGGCAAGTCCGCAATGGCCACGACCGCGAGTTCCCGAACTTGCGGGTTCGAGTGGCTCAGCGCATCGTTGAGGACTTTGTGTGCGAGGTTGGTTTGGGCGTCGGTTAACCCGTGCATCAAGATCGTGAAGACCAGTTTGTGCATGAGTTGGGGCGATAACTGTTCCATAGCAAATCAGCCTGGGGCAACAGGGGCAAGAATAATTGGTGTGGTGGCAGTTGCTGACGGGGTCAGAGGCTACCTGCACGAATCTAGATCATGGGCGGGGTTAAGACGGGAAGAATTTCCGGATTGCAGCGATTGCCCGGCGGGTTTTCCGACACGCCGACCCGCACCGCATCTTTGCGTTGTGACCTCATGGATTCCGGCGAAAATTGTGCGCAGGGCAAACCGAACCCGCTTCCGGATCGTCTCGAAAATCAGCCGGGACAGGAACAACAGGGTGAAACGTGTTGACGTGACGCATGTGCCGAATGAATTTTGGTTTTGTTAGCCCGACGCGCTAGCGAGGGGTTCGGCGTGTCCCTCGCTGGCGCATTTTGAAGTTGCGCTTTCGGAGTACCCCGAAGGGGTTCAATCGAATAGCCCAGGGTCGCGGCACTTCGCCGCGCACCCTGGGTCGGACCGGAAACGGATCTTACCCCGAAGGGGTTACATTTGCGCCACGAGGAACGATGGAACCCCTTCGGGGTACGGCCGGGGTGGTGTCGAGAACCCAGGGTGCGCGGCGAAACGCCGCGACCCTGGGCTATTACATGAAACCCCTTCGGGGTAGTCCGATGG
>JAYVXO010000210.1:0-12185 GCA_043785105.1 Fimbriiglobus sp. | reverse complement strand
TGACCGCGAAGTGGCAGATCGTCCAGGATGCCGTCCGCGCGTACCGAACGACTCCGCGATACCGCCTTCAAAATGCCGCGACTGCGTAACTCCTAATTAAGTCTAAATCGTAGTTGAAACGGGCCGCGTACTCGTCACGGATCCGCCGCACTTCGTCCACGATCGGATCGTTCATGGGATCGACTCCAAAAGTTCGCCCGCATGCCTACACCAGCTCGCGGACGGGTTTGCCGTCGGTGACGAATTGGGGGCGGCCGGTGGGGTCCATGACACTGGTGGTTTCGGGGTCGAGGCCGAGGGACTTGTACAGGGTGGCGAACACGTCGTTGAACTCGATCGGGCGGTCCTTGGCGAACTCGCCGAGGCGGTTCGTGCTGCCGATGACTTGGCCCGTCTTCAGCCCGCCGCCCGCCAGGAGCGCGCAACTGACTTGCGGCCAGTGGTCGCGGCCGGCGTCCTTGTTGATGCGGGGGGTGCGACCGAATTCGCCCCAAGCGATCACGGTCACGTTGTCCAGCATGTCCAGCCGTTCCAAGTCCCAGATCAGCGCGGACAAGGCTTGGTCGAGCTTGCCGCCGTGGTCGCGGACGAGGTCGAAGTTTTTGTTGTGGCTGTCCCAGCGACCGTAGCTCAGCGTCACGCAACGGGCACCGGCCTCGACGAGCCGCCGCGCCATCAGCAGTTGGTCGTTCGACGTCGGGGCGCCGTCGAACTGGTACTTGTACGGCTTGCCGTCGCCGTAGCGGTCGCGGATTCGCGGGTCTTCCTTCGACAGGTCGAGGGCTTCGATCAACCGGCTGGACAGCAGCACGTTCATCGCCCGCTCGGTGTGGGCGTCCATCCCAATCAGGGAGCCGTTCGCGTCGAGTTCCTTGCGGAGCGAGTCGAACCCGGAGAGCAGCGACTTGCGGTCGTTCAGGTGCGATTGGTTCATCGCGTTCAGTTTCATGTTCGCCAAGTCCGGACCACTCGGGCGGAACGCGGAGTACGTGCTACCTAGGAACCCGGTTTGCCCCGGATCGCTCCATTCGATGTGCTGAGTCTTCTCGGACAGCCCGACGAACGGCGGCACGGACGGATCGACGGGTCCGTGCAACTTCGTCAGTACCGCCCCGATGCTGGGACGCCCGCCAAGTGTGGCCAGCGACGATTTCGGGAACCCCGTGGTGCATTGGTAGCCGTCGTGGCCGCCCTTGGCCCCGACGATCGAGCGGATGATGGCGAACTTGTCCATCATCTGGGCGATGCGCGGGAAGACTTCGCAAATCTCAATGCCGGAGACGTTGGTTTTGATTGGGTGAAACTCCCCGCGAATCTCGGCGGGGGCGTCGGGCTTCAGGTCGAACATGTCCTGGTGTGGCGGTCCGCCGCCCAAGAAAATGTTGATGACCGCCTTGTGCTGAGTGGGTGAAAACGCCGGGTCTTGCTTCTTCGCCGCTGCCTCACTGCGGTTGATGTCGGCCAGCGTCAATGTGGTCGCACCGAACGCGAACGCCCCAATTTTCAACGAGGAACGCCGTGTGATCCCGTCGCAATATCGTGTTGGTTCACCGAGTAAGGTCAGCATCGGGAAGTTCCTCGGCAGGCAGCAAAGTCGGTGGGATAATAACCAGATTATCTAGCAGTGTTATTAGAGTAGCCGCAACCCGCGCGTGAAGCAAGCAGAAAAGTGCCAAGTCGCAGATCGAACCGGCGATGTGTGCCGCCTGAGTAATATTTGTTCATCTGCGCGTGACAGATCACCCAACAGGTTGCGCAGCCGGTTCGCCAAAATCCAACGACATCCGAAGTCCTATCTCGCTTCCGACTTCTGCACCGGGTATCTTGTGTGGAGTCACGTTGTCCTTGTGCGTATGGTTCATCATGATGCGGACGCTCTTCACGATCGGTGTGGTCTTGCTCGTGCTGTTGGCAATTCCTGGCGTCGTCGTGTTCGCGGCGGACTTGCTGGGGTACGGCAACGAGATTAACACGTGGCTGGAATCGAACGCGGGCGTTAGCCACCGGGTGGCGTTGGCACTGCCGGCGGCGCTGGCGATGTTTTTCGTGCCGCCGTTGATCGTGCTGCTGTACTTTTTGCGACTGAAACGCAAGCCGATTGCGGTGCCATCGACGTTTCTTTGGAAGAAGAGCATTGAAGACCTTCACGTCAACCGGCTGATGCAATGGCTGCGCCGGAACCTGTTGTTGTTGCTGCAAGTGTTCGTCGCGCTGGTGATGATCTACGGGGTACTTGGCCCACGATTGCACGGCGCGCTCATGGGCGGCAAGCACTACATCATCATCATCGACAACTCGGCAAGCATGACGGCAACCGATGTCGATCCGAGTCGGCTGGCGTGGGCCAAGAGTGAGGCGATCAAAGAAATCGACGGCGCGACCGATGCCGATTCGGGAATGGTGATTGCCTTCAGCGATGTCGCGGAGATTCGGCAATCGTACACCACTAACCGCAACTCTCTCCGCAACGCCATCAACGCGATTGTGCCGACGCAACGTCCGACCAAGATCGACGAAGCCCTTAGCTTGGCGGCCAGTTTGGCCAACCCCGCACGCTCCACGGAGAACGAAGCCGCCGCCCCTGCCAACCCGGAGCCGGGCAAGGAACGCACCTACGTCGGCGTGGAAGGGATGCAGGCGGACGTTCACCTTTATTCTGATGGCAAGTTCCCGCCGGTGCCCGACTTCGCGTTGGCAAATTTGAACCTGACCTACCACATCCCGCCCACGCCGCCGGACCCGGAAGAGAAGGGCGCATCCAACAACGTGGCTATCCTGCGGTTCGACGCGGAACGTGACCCCGAAGACCCGACGCGGGTGATTGCCCGTGCGATTTTGCGCAATTACAAGCCGACCGATGCGGACGTGAAAGCGCGGCTCGAAGTGCTGGAAGGGGGCACGCGGTTGATTGCTAGCTACGACGACGACGACACGAAACGGGACAAACGCCGCAAGCCCCTCCCCGCACGATCCGAGAAACCGGACCTCGTGTTCACGATCCCGGATTTGCCGGAGAACACGGACATTGTGCTGCGGTTGAAGCTCGAAAACGCCAACGATGCGTTCGCGTTGGACGACGAAGCTTGGGTTGTTCTGGGTGTGATCCGCAAAGCGCGGGTGTTGGTCGTCGGCCCGGAAAACCGACCGCTGCGATACTTCCTCGATTCCGAAAGCACCAAGAAAATCTGCGAGGTGGCGTACCTGTCCGCGAGCGTGTTGAACAGCCCGGACCCCAAGGAATACCTCGGGCCGGCCCGCGACGGCAAGTACGACCTCATCATCTACGACCGCTGTTCGCCGGACTCTGCCGACACCATGCCGACGGCCAACACCCTGTTCATCGGCAGCGTGCCGCCGCCGTTCGTGCTGGCCACGAACGCCAAGGGCAAGGGGGCCAACGTCGCCGAAGCGGTCACGGGTCCGAGTGTGCGCGGCTGGCAGAGCCGACACCCGGTGATGCGAAACTTGCAAGCCCTGGACGAAGTCGATGTAGCCGAGGCGTTCAAACTTCCTGAGCTACCGCCACGAACGCAGCGGCTCATTGAAGGAACGCAGGACCTCGTGCTGCTCGCGGCGATTCCACGGCAGGCGTTTACGGACCTCGTCATGACCTTCCCGATTCTGACCAACGACGGCAAATGGAACACGAACTGGCCGCTGAAGGTTAGCTTCCCGCTCTTCATGCGGAACGTCGTGATGTACCTGGGCAACGTCCGCGACGCGGGGACGGAAGACGCGATTAAACCCGGTCAGGTGAAACCGCTCCGCCTCGGCGGCATCAGCGAACTTCGCGTGACGAAACCGGACGGCGAGACGATCAAACTCGAACGCGGTTCGAGGCCCGATTTCATCGTCACGAACACGGACAAACTCGGCATCTACATCGTGCGCTGGACCGACCCCGCGAGCCGGAATGAGCAAACCCGCCGCTTCGCCGTCAACCTGTTCGACCCGCTCGAAAGCGACCTGTCCGTGATGAAGGAAATCAAGATCGGCAACGCCACGATCCAAGCCGACGCCCCCCGCAAACAACCCCGCGACCTGTGGAAATTCCCAGTGCTACTCGGGCTGTTGGTGCTAGTGCTGGAATGGTGGGTCTACAACCGCCGCGTGCAGATTTGATGACGGACGGTCATGACAGCAGACTTCACCACAGAGGGCACAGAGGGCCACGGAGAAGAAAAAATCAGATTTGGATTTCTCTCTGTGGCTCTCCGTGCCCTCTGTGGTGAAGTCTGCTTGTTTTGTTTTGCGGGCACGCCTTGAAACCGGGGTCGAAACCTCTTTATTACCGATCGGGTTGCCGAATGGCGGTCGGAGTTCGTGATGCCGAAGTTTGTGCGGACACGGTTGTCCGCGATGATGTTTCTTTTCTACTTTGCACTCGGCTCGTGGGCGGTCACGCTCTCCACGTATCTCATGTCCGCCCCCAGTCTGGGCGGGCTGAATTTCACCACCGCTGAAGTCGGTTGGATTTACTCGACGTTCGCCTTCGGCGGCATGGCCGCGCCGCTGTTCATCGGCTTGCTTGCCGATCGGCTGTTTCGCGCCGAACGGGTGCTGGGCGTGGCAAGCCTGGGCTGTGCGGTGATGCTCACGGTTGCCGGGTGGTGGTGCGATGCGAACTTCGCGCGGGTTACGGAAATCTACCGAACGGTCCAGGCGACGGTGCCGATTGATTCGATCAACGACGACCCGATGTTGCGTCAAGTCGTGGCAGATGTCTTCTGGCCGTTGTTCGGGATGATGCTGGTCTACTCGTTCTGCTTGCAACTCGGCCTGACGTTGACGACTGTGATTACGCTGCGGAATTTGCACGACCCTGCGCGTGGCTTTAGCCGGATGCGAATGTGGGGCACGATCGGCTGGATCGTCACCGGCAACGTGGTCGGCATTCTCCTAGTCCCCGTGTCGCCGCAACCGCTGTACCTCGCGGCGCTGGCGTCAGGCATTTTGGGCGTCTATGCCTTCACACTCCCCGCCACACGACCGAAGGTCTTCGGCAAATCCGTCGCGCAGATTCTCGGCCTACCGGCGCTGAAGTTGTTCAAAGATCGGTCGTTCGGCATCTTCGTCGGCGTCGCGTTTGTGTCCACGGCGATGAACCAATTTTACGGCCTGTACGCGCACCGCTACCTCACCGATTTGGGCGTCCCGAAGCCCGAACAGGTGTTGACGCTGGGGCAAGTCTGCGAAGTGGTGTGCATGTTTCTCATTCCGTTACTCCACCCGAAAAAGCACCTGAAGACGATGATGCTCGTCGGCCTCGCCGGGTGGGTGGTGCGGGGGTTCGCGTTGACCTACGGCAGCGTGCCAATCGTCCTGATGTTCGGCGTGCCGATGCACGGCTGGAGTTATGCGTTCTTCTTTGTCGTCGCTGCGACGTACCTCGATCGGGAAGCCCCTGCCCACCTGCGCGCCAGTGCGCAGGGCATCATCTCGTTCGTGTCCAGCGGGTTCGGCAACTGGATCGGCAACGTGTTCGCCGGGTATATTGTCGAACAGCACAAAGTCGGCAACAGTTTCGACTGGCAACCGATCTGGTTTGTGCCGCTTTTGGGCTGCTCGATCAGTCTGCTAATCTTCTTCTTGTTCTTCCAACCGCCACCCGACAAAGCCCATGAATAATCATTCATGGGCGTTCCATAGCGTTCGAGACTCTCATGGCCAAGTTCTTCAAATACAAATCGGTCGCCGACCTGGAAGCCGAGAACGTCCGTCTCGGGTTGGACCTGCGGTACAGCGACGACTTCGCCCCGCTGTTCACGTCCACGCAAGTCGGCTCACGCACAGTCGGCAACCGCTGGTGCATTCACCCGATGGAGGGCTGCGACGGCAACCTTGACGGCACGCCGGGGGAATTGACGTTTCGCCGCTACAACCGCTTCGGGGATGGCGGCGCGAAAATCATCTGGGGCGAAGCGTGTGCGGTCACGGAAGAAGCCCGTGCGAACCCGCGCCAAATCTGGCTGAACGCGGAAACCAAACCCAAGTTTGCGCGGCTGGTGCGGGAATGCCGACAAGCACATCGGGCTGCAAACGGCGACGATGCGGACTTGCTGTTCGGCATTCAGTTGACGCATTCCGGGCGCTACTGCTACCGCCGCCCCGTGATCGCCACCCACGACCCGTTGCTCGATCCACGCACCGTGGTGAATAAATCAACGGGCGCGAAAGTGACGCCCGATTATCCGCTGATTACCGACGACGAATTGAAGCACCTCGTGGACGATTACGTGGCCACCGCGAAGCTGGCCGCCGAGGTCGGGTTCGACTTCGTGGACGTGAAACAATGCCACCGCTACTTGCTCAACGAACTACTCGGCGCGACGAACCGGCCCGGTCCGTATGGCGGTAGTTTCGAGAACCGGACGCGGTTGGCGAGCGAGATTTTCCAGGCGATTCAGGCGGCCCTACCGGACATGATTCTGACGACGCGGATGAACGGATTCGACGGCATCCCGTTCCACAAAGCGGACAACGACGACGGCGCCCCGGACGCTTACACCGGGACGCCAATCGGCTGGGGACTGTCGGCCACCGACCCGCTGACGCCGGACCCGACGGAGCCGATTCGCTGGGTGCGGGACATGCACAAACTCGGTGTGAAGATGGTGAACATCGCGCTCGGCAACCCCTACGCCCAGCCGCACTTTGGCCGCCCGTTTGAATACCCGCCGCCGGATGGCTACGAATCCCCGGAACACCCGCTCATCGGTGTGAACCGGCACGTTCAAATTGCCGGCGCGATCCAAGCGGCGAACCCCGGCCTGCCGATCGTCGGGACGGGGTACAGTTATTTACAGGAGTTCATGCCCCACGCCGGTGCTGCAAATGTGCGCGATGGCCGGATCACGTTCGTCGGCGTCGGTCGGGCGTCACTCGCGCAACCGGATTGGGTTCGTCAACTGAGAGACCACGGCAAACTCGATCGCAAACGGGTCTGCCGCACCTTCAGTTACTGCACCGCGATCATGCGAGCGAAAGACCACCCGCTCGGCCAATACCCGACCGGCTGCCCGCCGTTCGACAAAGAAGCCTACGGCGACATCTGGAAAGAAGTCCAACAACTGCAACTGCGTAACCGCACAGTCAATTGAAACGCGAACCAGTCTCCAATGAATAACACCCCGCAGACTATTGATCGACTTTGGGACCGTGGGGTGTCGTGCCCATTTGATGAGGTGATTGACGTTCGGTCCCCCGGCGAGTTCGCGGAGGACCACATCGTCGGGGCCATCAACTTGCCGGTCTTGAGTGATGCGGAGCGTGTGGAAGTTGGCACGATCAATCGGCAGGTGAATGCGTTCACCGCGCGCAAAGTTGGGGCGGCGATGGTGTCGCAGAACATCGGGCGGCATCTTCAGGCACACTTCGCGGACAAGGCCAAAGACTATCGCCCGCTGGTGTACTGTTGGCGTGGTGGTCAGCGGTCGGCGAGTATCGCCACGGTGCTATCGCAAATCGGCTGGCGGGTCACGGTTCTTCAGGGCGGGTACAAGACGTATCGCGCGCACGTTCAACGCGAGTTGGAATCGCTGCCGTCGCAGTTTCGCTACCAGATCATTGCCGGCGCCACGGGGACGGGCAAGACGCAGGTGCTGCATAGCTTAGCGGCGCGGGGCGCTCAGGTGCTGGACCTCGAAGGTCTCGCCAACCATCGCGGGTCAATTCTTGGGAACCGGGGGTCGCAGCCGTCGCAGAAGTATTTTGAGACGCAACTGTTCGCATCACTTGAGGGATTCGATCCCACCAAGCCGGTGTGGGTCGAGTCCGAAAGTAACCGCATCGGCAATTTGCACCTGCCGGTCGGGTTGTGGAAGTCGATGCAAGCGGCGACCGGAACGCGGATCCGGATGCCGCTCGCGGGTCGGGTGCAACACTTGTTGGCGGAGTACACGCACTTCGTCGCGGACGGGACGTTGTTGAAACAGAAACTGCGGCAACTCACGACTCGCGTAGGACCACGGCAGGTTCTTCGTTGGGAAGCCCAAATTGATGCCGGCGAGTGGGAACCGTTCGTCGCGTCCCTGTTAGAAGTGCATTACGATCCCGGCTACGCCACGTCCACGAAGCGCTGCTTCCCGAACGTGACGCGAACAGTTGAGATGGCAGACACGTCAGACGCGACAATCAACGAATTGATTGACGGCTTACTTCTTTTGGGGTAGCCCGGTGTAGTCGCCGGGGTAGACGGCATCGACGGTACTGGCCGCGTAGGTGCCGAACTCGACATCGGACTCGCGCGGCTTGGCTTCGCTGGTGGCGATCACGACCGCTTCATCGGCTTCGGTCTTCGCTTCGAGACGCATTTGCCGCACGGTGTCGGCGTCAATCGCGCCGCAGTCGATCAGCTTTTGCTCGAACAATTCCAGGCAATCCGCCTCGCTCCAAACCCGTTGCGCGCCGCTTGATGACGAGTGCCCGTGCAACCGCGAGACGTTCGCTTCTAACAGGAATGGCTTCTTCTCGCGGCGAATGTACCGCATCGCCCGGTCAATGGCGTGCCAAGAAGCGATCGGGTCGTTGCCGTCGATAGTCTCGTTCTTAATGCCGTAGGGCGTGGCCCGATCGGCGATGCGTTTCACGGCGTGTTGGGTTACGTGGGAGGTACTGATGCCGAAGTGGTTGTTGGTGACGATCATCAGCACCGGCAGTTCTTGCCCCGGTCGGCTACTCCAGATCAGCCCGCTTTCAAAGTCCCCCTCGGCAGACCCCGCATCGCCGCTGACGACGATGCTGATGCCGTCCGAACCGTGGCGTTTCTGCATGATCGCGGTGCCGGACGCCATCAGGCATTGCACTTCAATCACGCTCGTCACCGGGACGACGTTCCAGTCCGGTTTCGCGTAGTGCCCGACGAAATTGCGACCGCGGCTAAACGGGTCGGTGACGGTCATGGCGAGTTGCCGGAAGTGATCGAGCATGGGCAAACCCATTGCGATCATCGTTGCGGAACTGCGGTAGTGGAGGTGCAGGTAGTCGTACTCCACACCTTGCCCACAGCGCACTTGCATCCCGAGGCAAACGTTGAACGCTTCTTCACCGGGTCCACCAAGCCAAAAGTAGGCTTCACCGGATTTCGACATCTTGATGGAGCGTTCTTCGAGCGCCCGCGCGCGGATCATTTGGCGATAAATCGTTAGGCCGAGTTCGACCGAAATGGCTTCGCGGCCACTGTGAACCACGGTGGTTGTGTCCGCCGCGCCGCGATTTCGTTTGGCGGAAGGCAGCGCGGCGGAACTTTCGTCCGACGTGTCACCAGATGAATCGGCCATGAACAGTCCCCTACGTGTTGCGTCACTGCATTATACGTCGGCTTTCGGATTGTTCCTAG
This sequence comes from Fimbriiglobus sp., assembly GCA_043785105.1. Lineage (GTDB taxonomy): Bacteria > Planctomycetota > Planctomycetia > Gemmatales > Gemmataceae > Fimbriiglobus. Next base: position 2,848 of record JAYVXO010000210.1, on the reverse strand, counting down.
TCGGACTGGGTTGCCCGAACAGGCTCGAAATCGCGTACATCAACACGGCAGCTAATAGTAGGTATCGGAAGCCGACGAGCATCGAGAGATTTTCCGACAGCCCGCCGAGCAAGGCCCCGGCCACGTTCGCGCCGAAGAATCGGTCTGGGTAAGGGGCGCGGCCAAACGTGACGGGGAAGATCACCCCCGCGAACACCACCGGCGCGAACACGAGTCCGCACGCGGCCAGGATTTGGACGCTGCGGTCCATGCCCAGGAACGCATCGAGCGGAACCACGATGTTGACCCCGAGTGCCAGGAACAGGCCGATGTAGAACGGCCAGAGTTTGGACGGCTTCACGACCCCCGCGAACAAGGTGCCGAGCATCGACATCACGAGAATTGCGGCAAACACGACCGTGTTCACCGCCCACGTGCTGCCGAACAGCAGGGCCATTTGGACGACGGCTTTCGTTTCAATCAGCATAAACCCCGCACCCAACCAGAACGAGCGGAACAACAACCCGCGATCGTCGATCCTCGGCGTGCCGTTGGTGATGGCCACCAAACTCGGTCGGTACAGGAAGCCCAGAAACAACGACAGCCCGACCATCAGCCCAATGCCGCGCAGGATGTACCCCGGCACGGTCGGCTTGCGGGTGTAGAGGAACGGCCATTCGTCCGTGGCGGGCGGCATGTCGCTGTCCGTGGGGGCGATGGTCACGTTCCCGAGCGCGACCCAGCGCGTCGGCGTGGGGTCCGTGATCCCAGATTCAGGCGGTTTCACGCTGAACCGGCACTCCGTCGTCAACGTGATTGTCTTGTTCACCGGCAACCAGAAGTGATTGCCGTTGTCAAGGAACTTCTGGCGAATCGGGCTGATGGTGCTTTCGTTGCCGACCAGGAAGAACGTAAACATGTTCGAGAAGTAATCGAGTTCCAGCCGGTCCGGGAAGTGCGGATCCGTGAGGACGACGGGTTCCGCGTTGAAGGTGTCCCGCAAGCCGTCGCGCAGCCGTGCGGCGAGCCAGCCTTGCCGGAAATAGTTGTACAGCGCGAACGACCCCGTCGGCTTCAACACCCGCTTCACGTCCGCGAAGGCTTGCAGTGTGAACAGGTAACTTTCCAGGCGGATGTTGCCGTAGCCCGAGTGCAACACCAGCGAATCGACCAGGGCGTAGACGACGAGGTCATACTCACCATCCGGCGCGCGACGCAGGAAATTGCGGCCGTCGTCCAAGTGGGCGGTCACACGCGGGTCGGCATACGGCTTATTAGGGTGGTGGTCCCGACCGATTTGCTGAATGACGGGTTCAATATCGACCGCGTCAATCTTCGCATCCGGTGCCGCCCACATCGCCGCCCGGCTCACGTCGTTGCCGGACCCGGCGCCGATAATCAAGATGCGTTTGAACTGCGGGCGGGCCATTTCCCGGTTGAACAGGTACGGCAAGTGGTACCCGACTTCGGCCACGGTATCCAGGGATTTGATGGTCTGGTGGCCGATGAGGTTGGTGTTGATTTCGCCCGTCTCGGGCTGATAGTCGATGCGGTAGTAGGGCGACCAGCGGGTTTCGACGGCCGTTTCAAACGGGATGACCCCGGACGTTCGCAGTGTGAGAAGTGTTGCGAAGACAAGGCAAGCGATTGGGAACAGCAACTTGGGTTTGACGCTATGGCCGACCGGAACGGATCGGAGCAAGAAGTAAAGTATTCCGATTGCCGTGATGCCGAACCAGACGACCGGCGGCAGGTGGAACCACGAACAGGTCGCAAACAGCACGATCCCGGCCAGACTGCCACCCAGATTCAGCGCATACGCCGTCGCGCGATCCGACACCTTGTTGAACGCCCGCCCCATCTCTTGGCCCGGTCCAATCATGACTGCAGCGATGAGTAAGAACATCAACCCGGTGACCAATTCCACCGGGACGAGGAACTCCGGCGTACTCGTCGCGTTGGCTTCCGTGCCGAAGAAAATGACATCGGGCGCGATTTGGTTCCCCACGTTCACGTAGTGTTCCAACCGCGACCGGAACAAGTTCAACAGCAACCCCGCCCCGACCGCAACCGCCAGCAACATCGGCGTGCGGTACAAGTGCCAGCGGGTCGAACTCGCGCTGAGGCACCCCACGGACATGCCCACAAAGCACGCCAGTAACACGGTGTTCGTGAAGAACGTGAGGAACAGGACGTGGGCCGGAAACCAGCGAATGCACGCCAATTCCAGGAACAGAATCAGCCCACTCACAATGAACAAATCCCAACGGGGGCGTGACATCCCGGAACCTCAGTGTGTGTACCCGCAACGCATGGGCGGGATTATGGCGCAACCCTAGCACACCGGGAAGGGGAATTACCCCCTTTCTTCCGGTTTGGCCTTCCCGGTGAACCGGCAACGGCATCACACCCGGACCAAAAGTTGTGTCTAAAGATAAGCTTGACGCAGAATAGGGCGCCGGGTTTTCGGCCCTGAAAAGGCCATGCCCTGGGCTGACAGCACGTCCCTTGCAGGGCCGAAAACCAAGAGAACTCACGTGTCGCTTTGTTGGAAGAAACGCCTCCCACCCCACCCGTAGCGGGGAAATTTCTAGCAAACCGCATCAAGCAAAAATAGCTCACCAAATTGGTGAGCTATTAACAACGGTAACGTAGGATCGCCAAAAGAATAACTTCCGTGCCAATCCCCGAGCCGACTAGGCCGCTGGAACAAGAACTGTCCGTTAGCAACGCAAAAGTTGGTGAGTGAGTGTTGCGGGATTGGTGACCCCGTTTGGGGTCAAGGCATGTAGCCACGGGTGGAGGCTTTGCGCAACCCGTGGACACGGTGACTCCACTACTAAACCGCCCTGAAGGGGCGGAGGATTCC
>JAYVXO010000209.1:0-3824 GCA_043785105.1 Fimbriiglobus sp. | reverse complement strand
ACGCGAAGTCTCGCTGGCAAGAAAGACTGGCTCCAAGGTCTCCCAGGCCGATCGCCCGATACATCTCGGCGTAGCGGCAGCGTGTCACGTTGAACGAGAGCCGTTGGGAGGAGGCTTCGAGAACGTCGATCTCAAGAGCCCCGCCTTCTTTCCAGCGGTCCAGAGCGGTGGCGAAGACGCCAAGGGTTGCTTCACCAAGGGACGCCGCGAGTTCGGCACCGCTCTTCATGGCGAGGTCTGTGATGACGCCGCGAACAAGCTCAAGCGTGCGTTCCTCGCCAAGTTCCGCCGCAAAGGCACGGATCAGGGGGCCGACGATGTTCGCTTCGATCTCGCGCTGTTGCAACAAGGGAAGGCGGCGTTCCGATTCCTCGTCCGAGTTCATAGGTGGGGCCTCAGCGCTAAACGAAACGCGCAACCCGGTTCTCCAATCACGGCCAGGAATTTACCAGGATGTGAGGACTTTGAAGAGGGCGAATCCATTCGGCGCGGCGATGAGGGTGTAAGACGCACTTCGCACCGTCGCCGCGCCTTGGTATCATGTCAATAGGAGATTCCCATTTTGCGTTTGTTCGCAAGTTCAAGGACGAACACACGATGCCATTCACCAAGACTCCGTCCGACGATTCATCCGCGCTTCGCGACATGGCCTACGGGTGGGGGAAAATCGTCACCCGCCGCGCCTATGGAGAGGAGGGACCGGGGCTCGACCTCGATTTCGATTCCATCGAGTCCTTGGCCTTCGACGTGGGTCAGGCCGTCATCCGGGGGACGATCGAGCATGTCCTCCAACTCCAGTTCAAACGCCTCGGCGACCACCAGCCTTGTCCTGAGTGTTCGCGGGCCTGTCCCGTGGACAAGACGCCGAGAACCATCCAGGTCCGCGGCTCGACCGTTGAGTACGATGAACCGGCCTGCCACTGCCTGGCCTGTCGCCGGGATTTTTTTCCCTCTCCGCCCGAGTTTGCGGCTCGACTCGCACAACGTCTCGCCGGCAATCCTTGGTAAAATCGTCCGTGCCGCGGCACGCGGTGGTTCCTTCGACGATGCCGCGGAATCCCTGACCGACCAGGCTGAGATCACGATCAGCAGCCGCCAACTGGGGCGGATCGCCCATGAAGTCGGTGAACAACTGCGAGACGACCGCGATCGGCGGGTCGAGAATTTCCAGAACCGGCAAGCCAAGCCCGAGGTGTCGGTCGTCCCCCGGCTGGCGGTCGTGAGCGTCGATGGCGGACGGCTTCAGACCCGCTCCGAGGAACCCGGCCAAGGTTCCGGCGTCCACAACGCCGCGTGGCGCGAGGACAAAGTCGCCGACCTGCTCACGATGAGCACCCAGAGCCATCATGTCGATCCTCATCCCGAATTGCCACGCTGTTTTATGAAGAAGCGTGAGGTCGTCGAACTGATCCAAGGGATCAGCGGCCATGGCGCGCTGGCCGACGTGATCGCTCCCGACGAACCCCCACCATTGACCCTCTTCGAGCCGGCTGAGAAAAAACCGGACCCGGTCTGGCCCCCCAAGCCGCTGGTGCGGACCTGCGTGGCGACGCTCGAATCGAGCGACGAATTCGGGCCGATGGTGGCCGCCGAGGCGCAGCGGCGGAACTTCTTCGCGGCGCAATCCCGCGCCTTCCTCGGCGACGGCGGGTCGTGGATCTGGACGCTCCACCGGACCTCTTTCCCGACGTTCGAGCCGATCGTCGATTTCGTCCATGCGCTGGCACATGTGTATTTGGCCGCCAAAGCGGCGGACGGCGCGGCCACGGTGGTCTGGCAACGCTACCTCGATTGGGCGACGGCTTGCTGGCAAGGGCGCGTCGCCGACGTGCTTGAACAATTGGCCGCGATCCTGGCGACGATGACGCCCCCGCCGGAGGGCCAAGAAGTGAAGCCGACTGATCCTTACGAAGTCATCCGCCTGACGATCGGATACCTCACCAACAACCAGGCGCGAATGGATTATCCCCGTTATCGACGCGCGGGTCTGCCGACCTGCTCGAGCATGGTGGAGTCCCTGGTCAAGCAGTTCAACCGGCGGGTGAAAGGGACGGAGAAGTTCTGGAACCCGACCCAAGCCGAAACCATCCTCCAGATCCGCGCCGCCTACCTCTGCGAAGACGAACGGTTGAACAAGCACATGAGGAACCGCCCCGTGAGCGCCTTCCGCCAATACAAAACTACGAGAAGTAGGAAGGCTGGGTAAGGTCTCGGAAAACGAACCAGGTCTTAGAGTCTATCCGCAAAGCCAATGGGTTGCTAACATCATGGTGCGTAAGGAAATCCGCAATCATCGATTGCAAGGATGCACCCATGTCATCAGCACCCGCACGTAAATCCTATCCTTCCGATCTCACGGACGCTCAATGGGCCATTTTGGAGCCCTTGATCCCTGCGGCGAAGTATGGCGGACGACCGCGCGAAGTCGAGATGAGGGAGATCCTCAACGCGATGTTTTACATCAATCGGAGCGGTTGCCAGTGGGACATGCTGCCGCACGATTTGCCCCCCAAGAGCAGTGTCTACGTCTACTTCGCCAAGTGGCGCGACAACGGTACATGGCAAAAGCTGGTCGATGCGTTGCGGACCAAGGTGCGGACGGAAGTCGAAGGGCGCGACGCCACGCCGAGTGCCGGGAGCATCGACAGTCAATCGGTGAAAAGCGCGGGCCAACCCGCCGGCGACACGGGGTACGACGGGGCCAAGAAGATCACCGGGCGCAAGCGTCATTTGGCGGTAGACACGCTGGGTTTGCTGCTGGCCGTCGTGGTGACCAGCGCGGCGATCGACGACGCGGCGGCAGCCCCCGAGGTGCTCAAGAACCTCACCGTGGAGAAGTTTCCTCGACTGCGAGTGATCTGGGCGGACGGCAAGTATCACAATCACAAGCTCCTGGAATGGGTCGATGGAGACGCCGGTCGGCGCTGGTCGCTGAGCGTGGTGAAACGCCCCGAGGGGGCGAAGGGTTTCGTACTGCTCGCGAAGCGTTGGGTCGTGGAACGGACCCATGCTTGGATCGGACGCTGCCGGAGGCACAGCCGCGACTACGAGCGGTATACCAGTTCGAGTGCCGCGATGATCCAGATGACCTCGATTGGAACAATGCTTCGTCGGCTGTCTCCATCTCCATGTGCTGTTAAGTTCAAATACCGAAATGTTGCCTAGAATCGGGAAAAACCGGGAAAAACTTTACGGATAGTCTCTCATAGCGCCCCAAGACAAGCGGGTCGTCGCCGACGACTTGCCCCCCGTCGTCCGCTCCCAGGTTCTCACCCCCGACCGCCGACCGGTGGGCGATCCCGAGAAATGACGCCCGTTCGGATCACCACAATTATCCACTTTGAGGGATGAATCATGCGAGGAAGACTCTGGTCCCTGTCGAAAGCCCGCTCCCCGATGGCCGTCGTATTCGCCTGCCTAATCGGCGTGGCAGTTGGAGCGTTGCTGACAAGCGCCGCGAGGCCGACCCCGGCCCGAGCGGACGATGGGAAGACCGCCCACGGCCAGCCCCCAACCGGCGTCAAGGCCCCGATCCAGGAGATCCTCCACTGCCCGCTGGCCTTCGCCGGGGTCCACCTCCTGAAAGACCTGCCCGAGCACCCGCAGGTCGCCTATCATTTCTGCAAGACTCTCAACGACGACATTAGCCAGTGCGTCCTCTACGACGGCACCGGACCCGACGCCCGCCTGATCGGCGTCGAGTACCTCGTCAGCGACGCCCTCTATCAGAAAATGCCGCCCGAAGAGAAACTCTACTGGCACGACCACAAGTACGAGGTCGACTCCGGGCTGCTCAAGAGCATGACGCAGACCGGGGCGGAGGA
>JAYVXO010000208.1:0-32752 GCA_043785105.1 Fimbriiglobus sp. | reverse complement strand
TCCCGTGGACGAGATTCGCCACGAGAACCAAGCGGGGTCGCCGTACCAGTTGGATTAGAACCAAGTGTGAGTGTAGAGAGTGGAGAGTGGAGAGTGGAGAGTGAAAGAGTTTGCTCACACTACCCTCACACCCTCTACTCTCACACTCTCTACACTCACACTTGGTTCTAATCCAACTGGTACGGCGACCCCGCTTGGTTCTCGTGGCGAATCTCGTCCACGGGATCTTGCTTCAACCACCCCGCGTACAAGCGATTCGCTCCGTTGAACACCCAGCCGTCTTTGTCGCCGACGTTCTTGTACGCATGGACGACACCGGCCGGCACGATCAGTGCGTAAGGCGACGCTTCGCCGACTTCGCGGACCTCTTTCTTGCCGAAGGTGGGGGATGTTTTGCGGGCGTCCCACAGGTACACACGAAACGTTGATGGCCCGATGAAGCAGAAATAATCGGCCTGATCCCAGTGCTCATGTGGCCCACGCTCGACACCGGGGCGGGTCATCGAGACATAGGCCATTTGCGGATGGAACTTCGGATCAATGAGGTCGTTACGGAACAATTCGGCCAACCAACCGCGTTGGTCGTTGAAGAATTTCAACGGCATCCACTTGATGTCGTGAATCGCGGACGGCTCGACGAACTTGGGCAAATCGACTTTCATAACACAATTCCCTGGTAAACGGACAACAGGAAGATTGTGGAGAACCACGCCACCCGCGTCAACGCCACTCACTCATTCCAGGTCGAATAGCACCAGCCCGCCGTCCCCGGCAACCGCGAGGGTCAGGCCGTCCGGCGCGTACGCGAGGGCGTGAACTGGTCCGAGTCCCCAGTCGTAGCGGACGCGGACGCTGCCGGTGTCGGGTTGCCACAACATAACGGAGCCGTCCAAACTGGCCGAGGCAATTGTGGCGCCGTCCGGGGAGTACGCGACCGCTTCGACCTTGGCGGTGTGGCCGTCGAACTCCCGCACTTCCGTACCGCCGGTCGTGTCCCACACGGTGACCCGGTTGCCCCAACACCCGGCCAACGTCGTGCCATCCGGACTCAATGTTAGCGAGCGAACTTCACCCGAAGTCCGGTAACCGGGCGAGACTCGTGACGCATCCAGTTGCCCGACACGGACGAATTCCCCCGTCGCAACTGCCACGGTTTCGCCATCCGGTGCGAGTGACACCGCCCTGACACCGGCCCGCCGATCGAGCCACGTTTTGAGTGGCTCGGCTGGCAGAATTTGAAAGAGCTGCACCCGCAGAAACGTCCGGGTGTAAAGAATCGGCGGGTATTGTGCCGCCTCATGGGTATGAATGAGCACCCGCTCGCCGTCCGGAAGAAAATAGAGCGCGAGAATCCCTTCGCTATTGATGATTTCGATTTCTTGCACTTCGCCGCCCGTCACTCGTTGCCAGAATTGGCTCCCCTCGGGGTGGTCAACGTGCGCGGGCTTGCCGGTTTCCAGCAGCCAAAATCGGAGTCGGTCAGGGGTGCCGAGGACGTTCAGTGGAAAGTAGCGCCACCCGGCGGCAAACCGCTTGTTGTCCGGGTGGCAGGCGACGGCTTTGACCGATTGATACCCGACCGAAATGCTGTGCTTCACGTCCGCCGAAAGGCGATCCCAAATCAGCAACCGACCGTCATCCGCGCCGGAGACGAGAACCCGACCGTCCGGCGAGAACGCGACGCACCGGACCGGCTTGGTGTGTCCGACGAACGGTAACACGGCACACTCCCGACTGAGAAATCCGTGCGAGAAACGCTATTCGACATCTTACCGTGTTGTTACGAGTTTGATTGGCGAAGTGTGATTGAAGCGAGCCTGAGTTTGTGAAAATGGCGAACCTCACTGGATCGGCTGCTATCATATCAAGATGAAAATCACTCCCAGTTTGACGGACCGTTCGATGACTCTGGAAAAAGCTGAAAAATCCGACTTGCGAATCGTCGCCGGTTCCCTGAAAGGCCGCAAGGTGACTGTGCTGGTTCACCCCGGTATGCGACCCACGCCCCAAATGGTGCGCGAAGCCCTGTTCAGCATTTTGGGCAACGCCGTTCCGGGCCGTGTCTTTTACGACATCTTTGCCGGGTCGGGCGTGGTCGGGTTGGAAGCGATCAGCCGCGGCGCGAGCCGGTCGAATCTGATTGAACGCGACGCCAAGCAAGCCAGCGACATCTTCAAATACGTCACGCAGTTCAAAGTCGCGGACAAAGCCAGCGTCCTGCGTGCGGACGTGTACCGTTGGGCGGAACGCTGGGTGCCGCCGGTCGGCAGTGGCCCGGTGAACCTGTTTCTCAGCCCGCCGTTTGCCGACTTGCAGCCCGAGAAAATCGGCGAGTTCATGAAGCTCGTGATCGGTCTGCTCGACAAAGCCCCGGACGAATCCGTCCTGACGATTCAAGCCGAAGACGGCTTCCCCGTCGAACAACTTGCCGACTTGCCCGCCTGGGACGTGCGACAATATGGCCGCAACATGCTGCTGTTCCGCGTTAAAGGTGACGTGGTCGTAGAACCCACTCCGACCGCCGATTGATGTGCCATTACGGCAACACTTCGCCGAAGAAGCGGAGCCAGTTGCCGTGCAGAATTCGCTCGATGTCGCCGTCGGCGAATTTGCGTTTCGTCAGTAAATCGGGCAGCTTTTGCAGGTCCGCAATCGTGTTCACGTCGGCTGGGGTTTGCTCGTAGCCGTACCCGCCGTCCAGGTCGCTGCCGATTCCGACGTGGTTGGTGTTCCCCGCAAGTTGGCAGATGTGTTCGACGTTATCGACGATGCGTTCCATCGTCACGGTAGCCTTCGTCTCGCCGCGAACCCACCCCGGTTGCAACATGATCGCGTCGAACGACATCCCGATGACACCGTTACGCTCGATCACGAACTTCAATTGCTCGTCGCTGAATTGTCGTTGCCAATCGCAGAACTTGCGGGCGTTCTGATGGCTCGCCAGCACCCGCCCGCCGAACCGTTCCGCCACCTGCCAGAAAGCTTTGTCGGACAAGTGCGTCATGTCGAGTGCCATCCCAAGCTGCTCGATGTTCTTCAGCAAGGGGATTGCGTCCACAGCCAATCCCACTTCGCAGCGGGTGCCGCCGCCGTAGCGGTTCGCGCCGTAGTGGGTGATGCCGATCGCCCGCAACCCGACATCGTACCACTCGTGGATGTTGTCCGGGTCGAGGACCGCGTCGGCGCATTCCATGCTCAGGATGAACCCGAACGGCGAGCCGTTCGGGTTCAATTCGTAAGCATCCCGGTGCGCCGCAAGATCGTGCTTAGTCCGCAGCATCTTGACCCAACCACTGCGCTGCATCGCCCGGTAATACGCCAAGTGGGCGTGGGCCATCGCGTAGCACGCTTCGGGCGATGTCATCCCGAGGGGGTGGTTGATCGCTTGTTCTAGGCGGGCAATCAACGTGGCGACACCGACGCCGACTTGGGCTTTCTTCAACTCCGGAAACGACACCGTGCCGGTTTGCCGACCGTGATCGTTCATCCCATGCAACCGCTCTTGAACGCGAATATCCGCAAGGTCCATCCGCAAATCGCGGTTCCAATCGACGGCGTTCATGGCTAAATCAAGATGAGCATCGAAGATCAACATCGCGTGGGCACCGGATGGGTTACGTGAAATTGGTGACGTTCCCTATACTACGGCAACATCATGGATAATCCCGCCCGCCCCACCCGCGTCCGCTATTTGATGATCGCTGTGACCACGCTTGTGGCGATCATGCTGTACGTGGATCGTGTCTGTCTTAGCATTCTCAGCGAGCAAATTAAGCCGCTTCTGGATGATTCCCCGGCGTTGCAAAAGCTGCGGTTCGACGACTTAACAGCGGCGTTTTTCTGGGCGTATGCGCTGTTCCAACTCCCGGCGGGCTGGCTGGGGGACCGGTACGGGCCGCGACTGATGTTGGCACTGTACCTGTTTTTCTGGTCGTGCTGCACCGGGTTGATGGGGTTGGCGGACGGATTCGCCATGCTGTTCGTGCTGCGGTTGGGGTGTGGCATGTTTGAAGCCGGGGCGTACCCGCTGGCCGCTGGAATCGTGCGGAAGTGGACGCCGTTTGCGGCACGCGCCTTTGCCAGCGGTGCGGTTGCCGTGGGCGGGCGTCTCGGTGGGGCCATCGCGCCGCCCCTGACCGTGTGGCTGGCAGCAGGGAGTGTCGATGGCTGGCGGCAACCGTTCTTTATTTACGGGCTGGTCGGCATGGTCGGCGCCGTGGTGTTCTACCTCTGGTTTCGCAACCGCCCCGATCAGCACCCGGCGGTCAATGCCGCTGAAGCGAAGTTGATTCAAGGTGACGACGTGGTGACAGTGGCAACCCGCGTCAAGTTTCCGCCCCTGCGCGGCTTCATCGAAAGTCGGGCGTTGTGGCTGAACTCGCTCGTGCAGTTCCTGGCTAATTTTGCCTGGGTGTTCATCATCACGCTGTTCCCGAGTTACTTGAAGGAAGTGTTCGACACGCCGGAAAGCCAACGCGCCGTGTACCAATCGTACCCGCTCTACGCGGGGATCGTCGGGATGTTGTTCGGCGGGTGGCTGTCGGATCGCTTGGTGAGGCGGTACGGCCTGCGGTGGGGCCGCGCCATGCCAGTGGCCGGTTCGCGGTTGGTCGTCGGCGGCGCGTACTTGGTGTGTCTCACGCTTCACGATCCATTTAAAGTTACGTTGATGATGTGTTTGGTGGCATTGGCAACTGATATGGGCGTGGCACCCGTCTGGGCCTACGGGCAGGACGTGGGCGGGAAGTATGTGGGTGCGGTCATCGGCTGGGCGAACATGTGGGGGAACTTCGGCGCCGCGCTCGCGCCGATGGTGTTGGGCCGCATCCGCAGCGGATTCGACGACCCGAGTGTCGGGTGGAACGCGGCGTTTCTGGTGTGTGCTTGCACGCAAGTGGTTGCCGCCCTTGCGGCACTTGGCATTGATTCCAGCCGCCCACTTCGCGGCACGGACAAGTGATTATTTCACACGGCCTGGCGGCGGGTAGTTCTTCGCCGCGTCGTCGAGGACCAGCACCCAATCTTGCAGTTCGCCGGGGTTCAGTGGCGTGAATTCGCGCTCGCCGGTGTTGGGAAATTCGCCGATTGACACCGCGGTGCCAGTGCGCGGGTTGAACCACCATGCCACGACTTTGGCCCCTTTGATTGTGGACATTTTCACTTTGAACGCCCGACCGATTGGGGCATACACCATCGCATAAGTGCCTTCCGTATCGCGGGTCGCCACAAACCGGCGAGTCCCAGCGCCGGGCACCGACGTGGGCACGGGGTCCGTCACGATTATGGTGTCGTCCGGAATTCGAGTCAGCACGGGTCGGGATTCGATCAGTCGGCGTCCGTGGATCATTTGGTTCGCGCCGGGGTCGTCGATGGCAACGGTCCAGTGGTTCAACGGCGCGTTCACCGGGGCGCGGTCGGGGGTCCAGAATTGCCAGACGGTGTGGTGCCCGTAGGTGTGGCCGCACGCCCCGGTGAACAAGTCCCAGTACAGCTGCCGGCGGACGTCCGCCGCGGTGGAGTGGCCGAGCGCCTTGGCGTTGAACGACACCGGGTGGCCTTCGTAAATCGGCTCGCCGTCAACGACCGGCTTAATCGGCGTGCGGTCGTAATCCACTTTTGTCTGGTCGTACCGCCCGGTGAACTCCGCAACGTGGCCGTTCTGCCGCATGTTGAAATCGAGCCAATCATCCGCATGAAAACTCTGAGCGGACCCCTTCCCGCCAGCCGGGTGGAAGGTCATCAGGTGCGACCCGCCGTCGCCTTTCTTGAGTCCGCGCGCCATCGCCCGGATGATTTCTTTCTGGTCGTCGTTCTCCACCGTGCGATCCCCGCCGAGAACCCACACGATCCCTTTGTCCTTGTACCGCTTGCCGAGCCACTCGCCGTAAATCTCCGCGTTCTGTTTCGTAAACAGCGGCTTGTCGCCATTCTCCTTGATCTTGTCGTGCCAATAGCGGCCCCACGTCGGCAGGAATCCGATGCGCAACCCCCGCGCGTTGGCCGCATCCACGACGAAATCGACGTGGTCCCAGTAGTCGTTCGTCGGCCCGTCCTTGGTCGCCGGTTTCGCCGGGTCGAGATCGGTCAGTGGCAAATGCCCGTAGGCGTTCGGCACGGTGTGCCCGTCGAACTCCGCAATCGCCACCGCTTGAATGACCGTGAAGCCTTGCTTAGCCCGCTTGTCCAGGTACTGATCGACTTCTTCCCGCTTGAGCCGGTGAAAGAGTTCCCATCCCGTATCGGCCAGCCAGAAGAACGGCTTGCCGTCGGCGGTGACGAGGAACCGCTTGTTGTCGCTGACTTTCAATTTCGGCAACGGATCCGCCGCAAATGCTGAAGTGGCAATTGCCAGAACCGAAGCAACACTAAACACAAGCAACCGGGTCATCACGTATCCTCTTGGGGGAGCAAAAAGAGACTTCTTCATCAGATTAATACTGTACCGATCTTGGCGAAACCGTCCGACTTCATCGGTTTCTCATTTGCACCCTGCCAATGTAAGCATCATGATGGGTGTTCGTTCCATTACCTGCTGTTCTCTCCTGTTGAAAGGAATCCAGTATGCGATCCAAGTTTTTGCTCCTGACCGTCGCGGTGATCGTCACCGCCGGCACCAGTTCTGCGGAGTTGAAAAAGGGCACGCCCGAAGTGAAGTCGATCTCCGCGTTGGCGTTCGGCCCACACGGGGTACTGTTTATCGGTGATCCACTAAGTGGCGTGGTCTTCGCCGTCGAAACGGGTGACACCAAACCCGCCGGGAAAACCGATGTCAAAGTTGAAAAGCTCGGCGACGCCGTCGGCTCCGCACTCGGCACGACCGCCGAGAACGTGGCGATTACCGATGTCAAAGTGAACCCCGCGTCCGGCAACGTGTTCCTGGCCGTGACCCGTGGTAAGGGCAAAGAGGCCCTGCCGGTCATCGTCAAACTAAACCGTGACGGCAAGCTCAGCGAATTTGCGTTGAAGGACGTGATGCACGCCAGCGTCAAGCTCCCGAACCCGAACACCACCGATCGGGGTCGGCCCGAGGCCATCACCAGCCTAGCGTTCGTGGACGGCAAGGTGATCGTCGCGGGTCTCTCCAGTGAGGAGTTCGCCAGCACGCTCCGCGCGATTGCGTACCCGTTCCAGGCCGCCGACAAAGGCACCAGCGTGGAAGTGTTCCACGGCGCCCACGGCAAGCTCGAAACGAACGCCCCCGTGCGGACGTTCGTGCCCTACAAGATCGGTGGCGCGGATTATTTGCTCGCCGCTTACACCTGCACCCCGCTCGTGAAGTTCCCAGTCTCGGACCTCAAACCCGGCACGAAAGTGAAAGGGACCACGATCGCCGAACTCGGCAACCAAAACCGTCCGCTGGACATGATCGTGTACAACAAGGGCGGCAAAGACTACGTGCTAATGGCCAACAGCGCCCGTGGCGTGATGAAGATTTCCACCGATACTTTCGCCGACGCTCAACCGATCACCACTCCCGTCCGCTCGGGGACAGCCGGCGTCAAGTATGAAACCATCGAAGAACTCAAGGGCGTGATGCAACTCGACAAGCTCGACAACGAACGCGCCCTGGTCCTCGTTCGCGGCGATGACAAGGCATTGACACTGAAGTCAATCCCGATGCCGTAACCAACAACCCCCCAAAAGCCCACGGATGATAATCCGTGGGCCAACCTGCCCACCCTGCCCACGGATTATCATCCGTGGGCGTTCTGCTTCACACTCTCTCTGAGTTTCAACGATGTTCCTCGCACTCCTCACATCACTCCTCGTCACATCACAACCACCGAACGCGATCTTTGCGCGGGACAACCTCGTGGCGTGGTGCATCGTGCCGTTTGATGCGAAGAAGCGCGGGCCGGTCGATCGGGTGGCGATGCTGAAGAAACTCGGCTTCAAGAAATACGCTTACGATTGGCGGGCCGAACACCTGCCGACGTTCGAGCAGGAAATCTTGGAACTCAAAAAACACGACATCGAACTCACAGCAGTTTGGTTCCCAAGTACCCTGAACAAGGACGCCACGTTCATTCTGGACACGCTTCAGAAGCACAAAATCAAAACCCAACTGTGGGTGATGCTCACGGAGGCGGCGCCGGGCCAGGATCAGGCGGCCAAGGTGAAAGCCGGTGCCGCGATCATCCACCCGCTCGCCGAAGCCGCCGGTAAAATCGGCTGCCGCGTGTCGCTCTACAAGCACGGCGGGTGGGGCGGCGAACCGGAGAATCAACTCGCGGTCATTGACGCCGTGAAATTGCCGAACGTGGGGATCGTCTACAACCTGCACCACGGCCACGATCAGGTGAACCGCTTTGAGGAACATCTCAAGAAAATCCTGCCGAAGCTCGACGCCGTGAGCCTCAACGGAATGGAAACCAACGGGGACAAGAACAACCGGAAGATCCTGATCCTCGGCCACGGTGACAACGACGTGTCACTGCTCAAGATCATTCGCAACAGCGGCTACCGGGGTCCGATTGCGATACTCGGCCACACCCATCCCGACGACGTGCAAGACCGGCTTCAAGACAACCTGGATGGTTTGAACTGGCTATTGCCACAACTCGACGGCAAGCCCGCTGACCCGAAGCCGAAAACCCGCACCACGGACCCGGCGCCCAAGCACACCGTCCGCTTCTCCACGGACTTACATCGCATTGAGGTCACTGGGGCGCCGCCTGCCGTCACAGTCGTGGTCGCCAATGGCAGTGATGCTGAAATCGCCGCTCGTCCGGCGATTCCGGGTACAAGCAAAATCGCCGATGGTGTCCTGCAATTCACGCCCCGGTTCCCGTTCACTCCGGGTGTGAAGTACCGCGTGACTGTGGGGGATTATCAGACCGATCACGTGATGCCAAAGCCGCTCCGCGAACCGACCACCACCGTCAGTGCAGTCTACCCCGCCGCCGATAAGCTGCCGGAAAACACGCTGCGGTTCTACCTGCATTTCAGCAAGCCGATGACGCGGGGCGATGTCTACAAATACATCAAATTGCTAGGCAGTGATGGCAAAGAAGTGGTGCTGCCATTCTTGGAACTGGACGAAGAACTCTGGTCCGCCGATAGCACCCGCTTCACGCTATTCTTCGATCCGGGCCGCGTCAAACGCGGCCTGAAGCCGCGCGAGGAAGCGGGGCCGTCGCTGGAAGAAGGCAAGAACTACACGCTGGTCATCGACCGCGCCTGGGAAGATGAAAACGGCGTGATGTTGCGCGAAGCGTACCGCAAAAAATTCTCCGTCTCGCCGCCGGACGACACCGCCATCGACCCGACGACTTGGAAGTGTGGCGACTCACCGCGCTCCGGCACTTCCGCGAGTTACACAATCCGGTTCGGCGCAAAGTCCCTCGATCATGCCTTAGTGCAACGCATGATCTGGGTGGTCGGTCCCGACGGCCGCAAACTCGACGGAACGGTTCGCGCGGATGAACAATCGTGGAGTTTCAAGCCGACCACGGCTTGGCACGCTGCTACCTACCAAGTGGTCATCGACACTCGGTTGGAAGACCCCTGTGGCAACCGCGTCGGGCGACCCTTTGAGATTGATGTGTTCGAGCAGGTGCAAAAAACGATCGTCGGCAAAACCGTCGAGTTGAAGTTCGTCGTGAAGTAATGCGTCGGTTCCAGCCAGAAAAAATGACCGCGTCCCATGCTGGCGATATGTCGCTTGTGTCTCAGTGGGTTGTCGGTTATCGTTCTTGCAGGCACGATAGGAATCGGCCTACCTCCGCCATCGTTTCCTCTCGCTTTCGGGGCCTCTCTCATGCTCCACATTTTGGGTCATACTTCGACGGCCTGTGATCGTCTCTCCCGCCGCGACCTGTTGCGTGCCGGTTCGCTTGCCATGCTTTCCGGGTTTGCGGCGCAAGATGCGAGTGCGGGTTCACTCCCCGACTTGGATTCCGCGGCACCTGCGAAACGGGTGATTCTGATCGACCTATTCGGCGGGCCGAGCCACATTGACACGTTCGACCCCAAACCGGACGCACCCCCCGAAATTCGCGGCGAGTTCGGCACCATTGCGAGTTCACTACCGGGCATCCGTTGCACGGAACACCTGCCACGACTGGCCAAGTTACTGCATAAAGCCACGCTCATTCGCACCGTCTCGCACGGCTACAACAGCCACAATCCGTATGCAGTGATGACCGGATACACCGGCGGCCAAGATCAGATCGACTACTACGCCAAGCCGACCAATCACCCGAGCATTCCAAGCGTGTGCCAGTTCCTGGGTGTCGGTCACGCCCGAGAATTACCGGGGTACGTGATGCTGCCCGCGTTCCCCGGCTACAGCCAGGGCTTGCGGCGAGCGGGGCCATACGGCGGTTACCTTGGCCCGAAGTACGATCCGCTTTTTAGCACGTGTGACCCCAAATGGGCGACCGAGAAAGTCGGGTTTTACGACGACGTTCATCGCCCGCAAGGTGAGCCGCAATTGCCGAAGTTCGATGGCGGGTTGACGCTCGATGCGCTGAATCAACGTCGGTCGTTGATGGAGCAACTTGAACTCGATGCCGTCCGGGTTTCCGCAAGTCGTTCGAGCAGTAACTACACGACCAAACGGGGTGAAGCCTTCAGTTTGCTCACGTCGCCGAAAGCCCGCGATGCGTTCGACCTCTCGAAAGAATCCCCGAAGACCCGCGACCGCTACGGCCGCGATCTCTTCGGCAACAGCACGTTGATGGCCCGTCGCCTGGTCGAATCCGGTGTCACGTTCGTGACCGTTCACACCGAAGCCGCACAAGGGAACGGCCACTGGGACACGCACGAAAACAACTTCCGGATGCTGAAGAACATCTTGCTTCCGTATCTGGATCAAGCGGTTTCGGCCCTCATCGAAGACCTCGACGATCGCGGCCTGTTGGAAAGCACGTTGGTTCTAATTCAAGGTGACATGGGCCGTTCACCGCGCGTGAACAATAAGGCGGGCCGCGATCACTGGCCGCAGTGCGGATTTTGCTTGCTGGCTGGGGGTGGCGTTAAGTCGGGATACGTCCACGGCAAGAGCGACAAAACGGCGGCGTTCCCGATCGAACACCCGGTCACTCCGGGTGACATCGCCGCGACGGTCTACCACCTCGTCGGCGTGGACCCCGAAGCCACCGTGCCGGATCAAACCAACCGCCCGGTGCCCATCAGCCACGGCGGAACGGTCGTGAAAGCGATTTTGACGTAACCAGAGTCAAGCCGTTCAATTTTCTTGGTTTTGTGCCCTGAAGGGGCACCGGACTGTAGCCACGGGTGGAGCGCTTCGCGCAACCCGTGGACAGTGACTTCCTGCGAGGTCGCCCTGAAGGGGTGAAGGAATTCCTCTGCCCCTCCAGGGCAGTCGAGCTATGGAGACGTTGACTCCACGGGTTGCGCGAAGCGCTCCACCCGTGGCTACATTCCGTGACCGCTACGCGGTCAACAAACTGCAAAAAGTATCGTGCTGCTTTTATGAAACGAAACAGCGTGAGTGACAGTTGGCTGTCACTCACGCTGTTTGTACTTATCGGTTCCGATTGATGATGATCGGTTGGAACCCGCCGGTTAACGGCGGTCCAGGGTTTGGCTGCATGTTGGTCACGGGCACCACGTTGGTGGTGGGCTGTTGGGGCCAATTGCTTGCGGGAACAATCACGTTGCTCGGGCTGCCTTGGGGCACAGTCGCGTTGGCGGTGCGGACCTCTTGCAACATCTTGCTTGGGTCCGGGACGCTGCGATTGTTCCCGTTGTTGGCGGTTTGCCCGTTTAGCGCTTGGCCACTATTCGCGGTGGCTTGATAGGACCAGGATGGTGAGCCGGGTGCGCTGAAGTCGATCGCGATCTTCGCTTCAGCACCATGGATGTCCGTTTGACCGGGCGATTGATACCGTGCCACCATCCTCAGTGTGGTCACGTCCTTCCATTCGGGTGGCCAAGGAAGAAAGATCGCGTAGCACGGGCCAAGTCGTTCGTCTCTCGTCCGCAACTTGGCAAGTGTCTCTTTCGTCAAGTGCCACATTTCCGGCTTTCGGGCTTCTTGGCCGGGTGGTCGTGGCGTGTCATCGTAGGCAACAATTGCCAAGTCGCCGCTAGCTTCGGTGTGCTTTTCCGTACCAGACAGAAAGAACACTTGTCCCGTGATCCCGGCCACTTGCGACCCGTCATGGACCGGGTCGGGCAGGGCGTTCAGACGGCGCTGCCAGAAGCAGAGCACTTGGGTTACGGGTTCCGCTTCCAGGTGAAGCGTTTGCTTCATGCTGGTGAACGATTGCTGCATCTTGTCAGACGAAGCACAGCCGTGGCTGCATCCAAATACCACAAGCATCAGCGGTAGTACCCGCTGGCGGATTAACGATACACGTTCCACGGTTTTCCCTCCTTGGATGAGTTCTGCGGAGCCGGAGCCGGTGCTGTCCCGCTAGTCGGGACCACGCCGCCGGGTGGCACGAAGATCGTCGGTTCACCCGTGGCTTGCGTCTGCGGGAATCCATTCCCTGCTGGCGTCGGGGCGGGTGGTTGCGTGGGTTGTGGTGCTTGCGGCATCATCCCAGTTGGGACCATCATGTACCGGGGTGGGCCGCCGGGCACGGGTGCCAGGCTGCTGAGGCTACCAGGGAAAGCCGGTTGCAACCCTGGTATCGGTGCTGGTGGGATCAGTTGGCCGGAGTTCACCCCCGACGGTACAGGGATCACTTGCCCAGGGATCACTTGCCCAGGGACGTAACTCGCGCCGGGCTGTTGACCGGGGAACGGCGAAGGTTGTCCTTCGATCACGGGTGCCGTTTCGATGTACGGGTAACCCGGCGGGCAGTAGTAAGGGTTGATCGCTTGGCCACCCCAACCGGCTTGGGCAGGCGGTTGTTGCCCGCTCAGGATTGCCGTGCCGTGCGAGTGAACGGCATCAACATCTTTGATGCCCCACGACATCTTTTGGCCTTCTTGACTCACGAGCCGTTGCATGTCCGCTTCGTTGCGGATGATATGCGGCGTCATGATGAAGATGATTTCCCGACGGCTTTGCTCTTGGGTTCGGTAGCGGAACAAGGAACCGACCCAGCGGAGGTCGCCCAACACCGGAATCTTGTTTTCCTGGCGGTTGTTCTGCTTGCTAATCAACCCACCCAAGATCACCGTTTCGCCGTCCGAAGCGTTGACCGTCGTTTGCACCGTTTGGACGTTGAATGCCGTCCCGATTCCGACTGCCCCCAGGTTGACAGGTGTCGGATCGACCGAGTTAATCTGCGGCTCAACCCGCATCAAGATTCGGCCTTCCGGGCTGATCCGGGGAGTGATCCGTAACACGATCCCCAGGTCTCGATAAACGATCCCTTGTTGACTGGCTCCTGTTCCCGTGAGAGTCGAAGTATCGAGTACCGGGTAAATTTGACCAACTTGGAAGAAGCCTTGTTGGTTGTCCGTGAGCAACAACTGCGGGCGGGAGAGAATATCGACCCGCCCTTGGGTCTTCAGTGCCCGAATGAGCAAGCTGAAGCTGTCACTGGCCGCCGAGAACACGAGCCCGCCAACATTATTGGCCCCGGACCGACCAACGCCGAGATTGCCAAGCCCTTGGAAGCCGACGACTTTTTGTTGCGTGCCGATCACCGTGTTGGGTAGTGCCGCAGTCGTGTTGAAGTTGAACCCCGGTGTACCCGGCGAAGTCGTTGTGGCACTTCGGGCGAACAAGATCGGGCTTTGTAACCCGACTTCGACGCCGAACTCTTCGCGGTTGGAAAGTTGCACTTCGGCGATCAGCACTTGCACCAACACTTGCGGTGGTGAGGCGTCGATGCGGGTCACCAGCTTGCCGATTTCTTCAAACATCATCGGCGTGGCCGTGATAAGCAAGGTGTTGCTCACGGGTTCCGCGACGACGATGAGGTTGCGTTGTAACGTCTGAAACGTGGAGGTCGTGCTGAACTGCGTGTTGATCGTCCCGGTTTGGAACGCGGCCCACGACGTAATCGCCGTCGCCACGTCGGCGGCAGCTTGCGACCGAAGCTTGTACACTTCGGTCCGCAATAAGGGTGCGTCGGCATCTTCGAGCCGTGCCACGATGGCGTTGATCGTATCGAGGTCCGTTCGGCTCCCGGCGACGATCAACGTATTGGTCCGCGTATCCGTACTGATGCGCAGATCAATCAGGTTCGCGCCATCGGCTGCGCCGCCCGTCAGCGTCAGCAGCGGTCGGGTTGTTGTCTGGGTATTGGTCAAAGCTCCGCCGCCCGCACCACCGCCGCCCGCACCTGTCGCGGTCGCACTGCCGGTAAACAGCGTGCGAATCAAGCTCGCCGTGTTCGTCGCATCGGCCTTTTTGAGCGGGAAGACGTTGACGTAGGACTTAGCCGCCGAGGTAACGTCCAGTTCCTTAATCAAGGACTCCAACAACCGCATCGTCTTTTCCGGTGCCGCAATCACGAGGGCGTTAATTCGGGCATCCGGGATGATGTGAACATCTTCCAAGAAGCCCGATTCCAGAGCTTGGCCGTTGACGTTACTGAAGAACCGTAACGTCGTCGTTTTGGTCGTCAAACCTTGGCTGGCGCTGGTGAGCGTGTTAGTAGCCCCACCGCCCAGCCCGCCTGCTCCGCCCGGCCGGGCCTGCTGGCCACCCAGTCCACCGGCACCGCCACCCAGTCCGCCTGCCGCACCGGGGAATCCGCCCGCACCGCCGCCGCCCGCACCTTGCTGCACAGGACCGAATCCACCTTGGACTGTGGTTCCCGTTCCGCCGCTGGTTGCTGCGACGTTGGGATTCACCACGGAGGCCGACAACGCTTGGCTGAGAACCTGCGCCATTTCGTCCGAGAAGGAGTTGTTCAGCTTGATGATTTTGATTTCGTTGACGGCCCGCGATTCCCCACTGTCGAGGTAGTTGATGAGGTCCGCAATGTCTTTCTGGTCTGCCGTGCTGGCTTGCACGTAGACCGTGTTGTTGCTGGCGCTGATCGTGATGCGGATTTGCGTTTGGGCGGTCCCTTCACCCGGATACCGTTGGGCGAAGAAGTTGGTCAGTTGTTGCTGAATCACCTGAGCGGAGGCCCGCTTCAGCGCATACGCCACCGGCTTCATCTGGTCGCTGTTCTTGCGGTCCAGTTGCTTGATCTGCTTCGTGATGTCCGGCAACCGAGACGCCGGTGCCGCTATCAAAATCTGGTTGAATCGCGGCAACGGGAACAACAGCACTGAACCGGACGTTTGCTGTTGTTGGGGCTGTTGTTGGCCGCCACCAAACAACCCGCCACCGCCGAACAACCCGCCGCCGCCGAACGGCAGTCCACCGCCGCCGCCGGGGCGTTGTTGCGCTGGCAACACACTGCTACCACCCGCCGTAATTTGCAGGCGAGCGTAGATTTGCGTCATCAAGTAGACGATTTCAGTCGCATCGCCCTGTTCGAGTGGCACGTAGACCAACTCGATTTGGGCGTCTTTCGTATTCGTCTTGAGGATTTCGATAAACTTCAAGACTTCATCAATGTCGGCGGCAGTCCGGCCACGCAGAATGATGACGCCGAGTTCTTCGAGCGGTTGAACCGTGACGCCGCTAGACGGAACGGGTTGCTGAACCCCTTGTCCCTTAGGCAAAGGTTGCATGGGCGATGCGCCAGGCTGTGGTGCCTGGGCACTCGCATCCTGGGCGCCGGCTTGGAACAGATTGTTTCGATTGGCGTCCGGGTTGCGTAAGGTACTCGGAAGGCCGTCCACTTCGGGATCGTAGATCAAACTGGTAGGGGCATCCATGCCCCGGTCGTCAAAAAAATCGCGCCCTCCGGTGCCGTCAAGTGAGCTGCGTTGTCCTGCTCCCGGTCCCCCTCGTCCACCGGCACCGGCTCCACCGGGGCCGCCACCGCCTCCACCACCACCTGGGCGACCTCCACCTCCACCGGGACCACCGCCGCCACCTCCTGGACCACCACCGAAGCCACCACCGCCGAAGCCGCCTCCTTGGGGACGGAACCCACCGAAGCCGCCACCACCAAAGCCACCCATGCCCGCACCAGTTGTAGTCCGGGTGGGTGTGATTGTGCGGCCCATCAGCGCGTCAACGGCTTGTTGAATCTGGGTCGGACTCAGGCCTTTGACGGCAACGACCCGCACGACTTCGGTGCTGTCCTTGGTCGCTTTGTCGAGTTCCGCACAGAGGGCATCGACCATCTTGTAGACGTTTTCATTGCAGCTCAAAATGAGTCGGTTGCTAGCGTCGTCGTAGGAGACAGCCAGCGAGGCGGCTTGCTGCGGTGCTGCCGCTTGGGCACCACCACCGAACGGGAACCCTGGGAACGGCGAGGCCGCAGCCGGACGGCTCGATGTCATCATGCCAGCAAAGACTTCCTTGACGATCGCGGCAATTTCGGACGCTTTGGCCGACTTGACCTGGATGGTCCAGGTCTTCGCCACGCCACCTTCGGGCGGGCCGTCGTAGTCGATTGCGTCCTTCAGTAGCGAGCGAATCGTCAGCAGGTCCACCGGAGTCGCCTTGACCACGATGAGCGAGTTGCTGGTCTTCTCCGCAACAATGCGAACGCGACCAGCGGTAGGGTTGGCCACCTGTGCGCCTCCACCCAGCCCCAGTAACGCAAGCGGGTTGAACCCGCCACCTGGCCCGCCACGACCACCACCGCCGGCGGCCCCAGCACGCTGCTGGGGACCGTTGAAGACATCGCTGATGACGTTGGCGGCTTCTTCCGCACTGACGTTTTTGAGCCGGAGCACGGTGTAGTTTTCATCGCCTTTGGCCGAGAGCAGGAACCGCGCAATTTGCGTGGCGAATTCAACGGCTTCCGGGTCTTCACTGGTGATGATGAGCTTGTCGCCCAACACGGAAATCGTGACCGGCTTCCCACTCGTTGCAGCGACTGGTGCTGGCGGGGCGGGGTCTTTCTTTTGTTCACCAACACCCTGAGCCAGGATGTACTGCGGCTGCATGTGCGCAGGAAGCATCGAGGTTTTCTTGTTCGGATCGACGGCGCGCGGCAACGGCTGCGGCGGATCGTTCTGCGGCATCGGGGGCGGGGTGCGGGGTGTCGTCATCCCTGGGGCCACGACTTCGATCGGGTTCTTCTTCCCGAGCTTTCGCATCATCTCCGCGAGACCTTCCGCGAAGATAACGGAGTTGCCCTTCTCCATCGTAATGATGCGCATGTTCGGGCTGGATGACAGCCCGCCGAACCCACCAGTTCCCGGCTTCTCGCCCATCACTTCGATAAACTGTTCGGCCTGCTTAATTTGGTCATCGGTCCCGCGAAGAAGCACGCCGGACGCCGCACCATCGGTACGAGCTTCCACGAACACCCCGGTGCTACCCAGCGCCGCCTTCAACGTGTCCGCCGTGACCTTCGGATCGAGTATGCTCAGCGTGACGAACTTCACTGTCGAGTTCGGCTTGGTGTCGCCGGGTGACTGGATCAGTTTGACGATGTCGAAGTGGTCCGCCGGCAGGGCGTAGACCATGATCTGGTTGTTTAACGGGATTGGCGTGATCTGAATCACGGTCGAGGTCTTGTAAACACTCTGTAAGGTCTTCGCAATCGAATCCGCAGTCCCGGACGCCACGTTGTAGAAGCGCAGCTCCGCGTTGCCAGTTACGATGCGTTCTTTCTCGCCGGTGTCGAGATCTTTGAGCAGGGTCTTGGCCACGGAAATCTTGTCCGACGGCCCCGTAATCACGATGGTGTTCGTTTCTTCAAGAACGACGATTTGAACGGTGCGGAAACGGGGGTCCGGGCCGGTTTGGACATCACGGCTACGCCCACCGCCACCGCCCTGGAACCCGCCACCGCCTTGGAACCCGCCACCACCCTGGAACCCGCCACCAAAGTTGCCACCAGGGAATCCGCCCGGTTGTTGCGCCGTAGTGGGTTGGCTAACATCCGTGGTTCCATCTTTGAGCGAACCCCGAAGACTTTCCGCGACTTTCTGGGCACGTTGGAACTTACAGTGGTACGTCAGCGTGTCGCCCTTTTCGTCGTCGAGCTTTTCCAAGTAACCAATGATGTTGCGGATGTTGGCGACTTTGTCCGTGATGATCAGATTGCTCGCGCCGAATGCATAGACCTCACCGAAGTTCGTGAGTAGCCGCTTGACTTGGGGAGCGATGTCGGAGGCCACCGTTGTTTTCAACGGGATGACCGTTTGCACGATTTCAGTCTTGCCGAGTTTCGGCAACACATCAGGCGTTACCCGTCGAATCGAGTCGGCCGGCAACTTTTCGTCCGCCGGGTGAATCGAGAACGATTGTTCGCGGCGCAAGATCACGTATTTTTCAGCGGCCAGGGCTTCGTTGAACAGGTCGAGAATGTCGGCGATCGGTTTGTTGTCGATGCTCAGCGAGACGGTGGATACGGGCTTCACCGTGGTGATGAGCTTCAACCCGCTTGCTTTCTCGAACCACGCGAACGCGCTGTCCCACGAAGCTTTTTCAAACTTGTACGAGAACAGCTTTTCCGCAACGGCTGGCTGAGCCGGCAGAGGTAGTATCGACCGGGCGTCACCCGTCGTACCCGGCGTTGGGACAACGGCAGGCGGTTGAATGGCCAACACACTGCCGCCGAGGCTAGCCACCAGGATTGCTGGCAACCACCGGCGTAACCGCCACATCGGTATGCGGAGCGTAGTTGTGCGTCGAAAACGTGGAATCCCCATCTGCAATCCCCCTGACTGAGCCGAGTTCGCCTATTCCGCCACGTAACGCCAAGTCCCGGATTCCCCCCCGGTTCCCAACGATGGTCGGAACAGTGCAATGCTCAACGTCAATATCGAATTGCCTGGGCGACTGCAACAGGTAAGTCACCAGGTCTAAGACAGATTTAATGTTTGAAGCGATTCGCCAAATTGCCGACCTTAGCGGGCTTCGAGATTCGCACCTCGAAGCACTACGGCGGCGCTATTTCTCGGTCGCGCCAATGGGTTGGGTGGCCATCGGGTTTACGGTAAGCTTAGTCGTTTCGGCGGTTGCAGGGGCAGGGGCCGTGGCCCGTTGAATCGCCTTCTGCCGTTCCTCACCCTTCAGTTCGACAATACGGTTCAGTGATTCGCCCGATTTCCACAGGTAGACTCGCTCGGCGGATTCAGTGGTGGCCGACGAATCTGCATCGGGTTTCTCGGTCTTGTCGGTTTTGGGCAGTGAAGCCGGGGTCGGCCGTCGAACGCCAGGTGCGGAGGGTTTGGGAGCCACTTCCGCCCCTTCGAGTAGGGCTAACACGAGACCATCTCCATCGAACCCGACGACCCGAAATTTCTTGGCGGTCCCCGACGTGGCTTCGGAAATGTCGAGATCGGGTTCCGGTGCATACGACTTTTTAACGCCTTTGACGGAGTAGTAATACTTGACCACCTCGGGCGTCAGTTTGTCTTTCACCCAGTGGAGATCAATCAGGTACTCTTGTTTGCTGGCAATGTCTTCAATGACCGCCGTGCCGCTACCGTCTGAATTGTGGCCAATGCCGGTCATGCGAATGAACGGACTCGTATCTTCTTTGGGTTCTGGTGCGCGGACCACTTCGGGAGTCGGCGGCGGACCGTGAAAGAAATCTTTGACCAGCACCAGGGAGTAGTCCCGATCGTTCGAGGCCAGCACACGAGCCAGTTGAAGTGGCGTCAATCCACGGGCTTGAATCGGTGAGTTCAACACCGTCTGTAACCCGGCCCCGCCACCGATTGCCCCCATACCCGGTGAGACCGGCAACAGCGACCGCCGTGCTTCGGCACCGTCAAGAATGATCGCTTCTGTAATGAAGGTCACTTCCAGGTCTGGCTTGTCGGCGATGCCCGACCCGCGCCGGGCAGTGCTGGCGTCGTCGCCTTTCTTCATCGTGAACTTGGTGATTTGTTGCAGCAAGTTCAACTTGTAATAGCGCGACAGCACGTCAATCACGGTGGCGAAATCGACTTTCTTCATGGTGATTTCGAGGGCGATCCGGGTGAACGCTGGCTTTTTGGACCCGACGACGAGTTCGGGCGCGGCCTTACCGTCCACGGCCTTCGGCTTCACGCTGAACGCATTGGTCGGAACTTTGGAGTCGCGCAGGATGCGGTTGATCGCGGCATCGTACTCTTGCTTGGCGACATCCGCGTCCGCCGGGAGGCTGCGTTTGAGCGAGGTTTGCAACCGGGGCATGTCTTTCAGGATTTGACGCAACTTGCCGTCTTTCTCCGCGTTTTCCAGTTCCAACGCTTCTGCGATCCGCGCTTTATCCGTTAAGGGAACCCAGACGAATAGGTAGCCTCCCCCGACAATCACGAAGACTGCAATTAACGCACCGACCAGGATAGCGAGCCGATTTTCACGGGGTGTCATGGTTAGTTCCCTCCCCCGAAGCCACCAAAAATATCATCGGCGTCCGCGTCGGCCTTCGGTTTCACGGGCGGAGTTACCAGTAATCGTCGCAGGTATTCGCTCGGCGGACGATGGCTAACTTGCCCCGTCAGCACATAAACTTGGCCTTTTGTGGTGCTATCACCCTGACCACCCGTCGTTTTGGACATCCCGGTGTAATACTTGTCGTTTTTGAACGCATCCACAACGCGCTGGGCTTGTTGGGCGTCACTGGTTCGCATCGAAATTCGCACGTTGGCAACGGGGACGGGTTTCGCATCTTTCGCCGCAACGGGCGTCGCCGCTTGTCCGGGGCGGATCACCGCCTTGACGGGTGGCAACGCGGACCCGTCGTACTCGGTGACGTTAATTTTACCGACATCCGGAACCCGGTCCGCGAGGTCGTACAAGTCATCGAGCCAGACGACTTCACGATTGGTGAATTCATCCACCGCCGCGAGTCGTTTCACGTCCGTCTCGTACCGTTTGAGGTCGTCGTCCAAGTTCGACTGTTGCATCCGTAAGCTGGCCAGTCGATTATTCGCGTCTTCAAACTTCATGAACGCCAGGAACCCGAGGATACCCACAACGACTAGTGCGGCGAGCGCCCCAATCAAGACCCGCGTTCGCTTCGGTCCCGTGTCCGCTCTCGGTTGGCGGGGCACCACAAAGTTGATCGGCAACACCGCGTGGGCTGCCCGGCTGGCTAAGACGCCGACGGGTGCGGCAAATCGGGCGTGGAGTGAAGGCGGAGTTTGATCCGCCGCAGGCGAACCCGCGAGTGGATCAAACGCATAAACGGGTAACGTTAACGCGGCCCGCAGACGGGCCGTCCACCCGGCGGGTGTGTCGCCTTCGGCGAGGTAAACAGCCTGTAGCGGCGTGGAATTCGGTTGGCTGTTGTAAACGATGATGTTGCGTTTCAATTCCCCGATCAGAGACGCATCGTTGGCCATCGCGTTCGGCGGTACGGTCTTCGCAAAGAGGACTTCCGTACCTCGGCAGACGGTGAACTCGCCGCCGCGATCCCAGACACTGACAACTGCAATGGCCGCACTCGGTTCGTCCGGTCGAGTTGTCGCACTCGTTTGGAACGCATGGCGAATGGACGCGGCCAGGGCGAACGGCCGGGGAGTGATGCCGAGCAGTTTCAACCCGGCTGATTCGCAAAACAGCTTGGCGGCAGTTTGGATCTCTTTCCGGATGAACACCGCTTGGGCGCGATTGTCGCCATCAGGCGATAAAGAGGCACTCGGAATGTAGTCCATCACGACATCGTCCGGCGATTCGGTCAAGTCCCGAATCGCCTGGAACTTCACGAGCGTCGGTTCTTCCGCAGGGGCCACTTTCGGGTAGCGGACATCCTTCAAGATGACGCGATCCCGGCCGATGAGCAGCAACACCGGCGCAGGCTTCATGCCGGACTGTTTGAGGAGGTCCTTCAGCTTCGCGCCGAGCGCAACAGCGCTCAGCATCGTGAGCGGACGTTCGTCCTCACTCGAAGCGAGCGTTTGCTCCAGATGAACGGCGGTGCCGTTCAACGTGGCAGCCACCACGAAGAGGCCGGCGGCATCCGCATCAATAGCCAAAAAGCGCGACAAGGTGCATTCTCCCAGGTGGCCAAGCAAATCATTCTGTCACCACGAATCGAACGAATCAAACGAATCAGAACAAGATGACAGCACAGTGTGTCCAGTGTTAATGGTCTCTGTCTTAAAATTCTTATTCGTTTGATTCGTCCGATTCGTGGTGGAATCTCCGAGTTAGCGGGGTAAGTCAAATCCCCGACCGAGGTCGGTGACATCGCGGTAGTACACGATGCGCGGGTGGTTTTGGTTGACATCAATCACGGCTTCAATTCTTGCCCGTGGTCCGCCGCGACCGAAGTACCCCACGGAGTGAACGCGGTAGGTCATCGTGCGTCCGGTGATGTACTTTTCGAGGTTCAAGAACTTGGCGGCAGTCATGTTGGCTTGTGTCACGAGCCACGCCCCGGTGATTGTGGCCGGGTCGGTTGGGTCGAGGGCACCGCGAGCGTTGGTCATCGCGTCCACGTCAGTTTGTGTCAGGCCGGGTAAGCCCAGTAGCACCTCGGGCGGGGCGTTGTTGACGTTGATCCGGGGCACAATCTCGAAGTCGGTTCGAGTCGTGGTGTATTCGAGCAACTTTGGTAGGAACTCTTTCAACTTCACCGGGTCGTTGAACGGGCTTTTCACAATCAGCGTCGGAACGACCGTATTCGGCGGGGTGTTAGCGGCTTTGGGCAACGTCACTTGTGTGTTGTTCAGCGCCGACGCCGAGTTGATCTTGCTCTTCATCTTAGTGCCTGCCGTGATCGCCGCTTGGACTGCCGTGCGAAGCTCATTCGGGCCAACCACGATCGTCTGGGCGGCTGGGGTTGAAGGCGGCGTAGCGAATGTCATTCTGACAGTGCCGGTCACTACCTCAGGGTCAGACGATTTGGTAGTGGTTTTTGACGTTGTGGTAGTGGCTTTTGAGGTTGCGACTGATGTGTATACAACACTGCTGGCGGGTGTCGATGACGCGGTGCCGAACAGTCTACCGGCCAGGATGTAGTCCGACATCTCCTGCCCCACGGCAGCCGTAAGTTGTGCCGAGAGTGTCGCCGCGTCAAGATTCGTGTCGTTCAAGTTGATCCGTGGGTTCCCGTTCAAATCGGTGTCCACTTCACGGCCATAGATCGTGAGGAATTCCGACCAACCTCGGTTGAAGTCGTTGCCGTCGTTCTCGCCGGCGTCCATCTTGCCGTTGCGGTTGCGGTCGTTGCCGAACAACAATTGTGGGGTCACGCCACGCACCAGTAACAGTTCGTCGATGCTGTTGATCGGGCCGTTCTTCGCCCGGTAGGGGGGCGACAAGCCGCTGTAGTATGCCGATTCGGCCCCGGCGGCACGAGAGGTATCATCCATATCCACCCAATCGACGATGGCGTCGGCCACGTCTTCCGTCATGTTCGGTAATTTCATCAGGGCGTCGTGCAGGACTTGCCCCGTTTGGTCGAGTTGCATCAACGAGTTGATGTTCAGCTTCGCGGATTCGTCCATCACGCCGTACTTCAACAAGTACCGTCCTTCGCCGGTTCCTACAAACGTGTCCGATACTGCAAACAAGCAAAACCGACCGCCACCCCGCGCGCTCGTTTGGTCATTCACGGAGACGTTTGAGAACGACGTTTCGTTGTCGAACGGGTTATAACTCAGCGTGTTCGCCATCGTGCTGGGGTCGGCGAGCATTCCCGCAGCATAATGAACACCGGAGGCCGCGAACGCTTTGACCTGGGCCGCTTCGGAAGTCCGCACGGCGACCGTGTATTCCGAGGTCATCGAATCGGTGAATCGGTACGCGGCCAGTGACAGCACCACCACCACCATCAACACGGCGATGAGCACATAAGCCCGGCGGTCCAGTTGTTTTTGCTTGCGACTCGGACGCATCACATTCCTCCCGTGGTCGTCGTTGTCGAATCGGTCGTCGGGGGCACATAGTTTCCTACTGCCGTGCGGACAGGAAACGTGTGGACAACCTGCTTTTGCAGCATCGTTCCCCGGCTCGAAAATTGCATCACGAACGTCACGCGAATCGCCCGTGGCGGGCCGGTGAGGGCAACGCCATCGCTCGCGGTTTGGGAGCCGTCCCAGGAGGATTGCCACGCGCTGCCGTCGAAATACTCGAACGTCACGTCCAAGACTTCCGGGGCGATGATTTCGCTCAATTCATCCGTGCGATCGGGGTCGGAGGTGTTCCACACGCCGTCGGCAGTCACCCACGGCCGTTCTTGGCGACACAACCCGACGTTGTCCGAAGATAAGTAGTAGGTGACGCGCCGCATGTCGGCGGGCAACGTGACATCAACGTTGGCCGCCGCTTCCAAATCGACGAGCGACGTTGGCACGCGACTCAGGAAGATCGTGAGTTGCTTGTCGGTCCCCACGATACCGGACCCCAGCGGGATGTCCGCGCCAGTCACCACGGGTAAATCGGTCGTTGTAGCGTCTGTGGTTGTTCCCGATGCTGCGGGTGTTGTCGTTGAGGTAGCAGGAGTCGCCGTCGATGCGGACGCAGTCCCGGTACTCGCGGATGACCCCGTGCCGGTCATGCCATCGCCGCCGGACTTGGGGGGCAATGGCCCGAGGGTGTTCACGAGGTCCGCAGACATCCGGTTGATGACCGCCCGGCGTAGGTCGTTGCGGGCGATGAGATCGCGGTTGACTTCCATCCGCACAAGAGTGACATCAAGTGCGGCATACAAGGCCGCAAGCAACAACATCGCAATCACGCTTGCCAGAAGAATTTCCAGCAAGGTGTAACCGGGTCGGGTTGGTGCGTTGCGTTTCATTGTCCGCCCCCGGTCGTGGATGTCGTTGCGGTTGGCGGCGTTGCGGCAGCGGCTTTACCCATCTGAGCGGGGTCGTAGATCATTTGCGTCAGGGCCACTTCGTAGCGCCGACCGGCCACTTCACGCCACACTCGCACGGTGACGGGGTAGACGTTGGGTATCGTCGCTGAACCCGGTTCGACGGAGTAATTCCACTCCGGTTCGTCTTCAAACATGCCGTTGTCCGAAGTGCTAGCACTAATCACCCCGGCTTCCACTTCTGCGAGTTTGGATTGGGCTAACCGGACGCCGGCAGTTTGCATGGCCGCTGCCATTGCCCGTTCGCTGCCGAAATCGACCAGACTGGCAATGGCGACGAGAGAAAGCAAGAAAATGGCCAACGAAACGAGCACTTCCAACAACGAAAGTCCGGGCCGATGAATCGACCGCAGGCGACCAGGAGTTCGTTGGTTGTGTGCGATCACCGATTGGTTCCTTGCATGGTGCCGTGGCTGGTGGTTGCCGCACCCGTGAGGCCCCGGATGCGAATCAGAATCGGGTAAACGCCTGGCTCCCGAACTTGGATTACTGCTAAATCTTCCCGACAGGTGCCATCGGGCAGGAAGGTCGCAACCCGGACCCAACCGGCTTGGTCTGTCACCGCTTGGGACTCTTCATCCATCAGATGCTGAACTGTGACATCCTTCGGGAAGTCCGCTTCCGCGACGAGAGGATTATCCTCCTCATCCGATGTCACCGTGTGATTGGCATAAGCTTGGTCGTCCGGAGCGATGCGGATGTGCAGGCCGTCTTCGGACAGTGCCAGGCGATACGGGAGACCCCGTTCGATGGCGGACGCCCGCGCATCGGCGATTCGCGCCATGATCGTGTCGGTGGCCGCTTTCACCTTGGTGTCACGGCTAAAGCTGTTGAACGTCGGAGCCAGAACGGCGCCGAGAACAATCAAGATCGCCAGGACGACCAGCACTTCCATCAACGTGTAGCCCGCACGAAGGGTGGGGCGTTTCCGAGTCGTCATGGGCGAGACCTCCGAACGGGAACTGAACGAACAGAGCCAGCAACACCGAGTTACTTCTCGGGCCATTGAATCGTCATACCCTTCTCGTCAGTGGTGGTCACGAGCGCGCGCGTGGCGCCAAAATTATCCTGTCCGATTGAGAACTGAAACGGCTTACCCCACGGATCGGTAATCGCGGCTTGACCACCGACCAAAAGCGGACGGCCGTCTGGGGGGGTGATTAAATCGTTCAGCGAAGTCGGCCAATTGCCGTCGTTACTGACCTGATAGGCATTGATGGCCGATTCGATCTTCGACATCTTCAGTTTGGCTTCACTGACGTGGGCTTTTTCCAAGTAGCTGACCGTCGCAAATGTGGCGAGACCGGCCAGGATGACCAGGATTGCTGTGACGACGAGAACTTCGAGGAGGGTGAACCCCCTACGCTGACGGGACGACAACCGGCGGTTTGCAACTTTCGCAAGCATGGCAAGAACTCCTTGAAACAGACTAAAGTCTTCTACGTAAGTATAGTCGCAGGGTGGATTAATAAGTTATGAGAGAACAACGGCGCGAATATGACAAAACTGTGAGGTTCATTAAGTCGTGGTCCTGGCGGGAGTTCCGACGTGGCGAGCCACGAGTGGTTGGGATGGTCGGCAATTGGGGTTGTTGGGTTTATCGGGTGATCCTGGTTTTGGTGCGGTGCGGAAGTTACCTAGGGTGTCGCTGCGCTCAACCCCAGGCTAATCGCTGGCATCCCTTCAGGATGCGTTGATCCGGGCGGGAATCGGATACCTGGGGTGTCGCTGCGCTCAACCCCAGGTTAATCGCTGACATCCCTTCAGGATGCCTCGGGCAGCTTTTATCCCGAAGGGATTGCAGCCAATTTTGGTGCGGTGCGGAAGTCACCTGGGGTGTCGCTGCGCTCAACCCCAGGCTAATCGCTGGCATCCCTTCAGGATGCCTCGGGCAGCTTTTATCCCGAAGGGATTGCAGCCATTAGCCTGGGGTCGCGCTTCGCGCACTTGCTCTGACCGACCGCGACCCACTTACCCGCCGGGTGATTGCAGCCATTAGCCTGGGGTCGCGCTTCGCGCACCCCAGGAAACTGCTCGCCCATTTTCTTCGACTCCGGAGGAGTCGCAGCACTCGGCAACCCCCCTCACGCAGATTGAATCATTACGCGGATGCGTGGTTCGGATCATCGCAACGGGCATTAGCCACCACTTCCAATGGTGCTTCCCAAATTGAAGATCGGCAGTAGTAAGGCAAGAACAACGATCAGGACAGCAGCAGCCATGACGAGCAGCATCAGCGGTTCGAGTAGTTTTACCATCAGGTCGAGGTTTCGGGAAGTACGCTTTTCGAGACCGTCGGAAATATCAATCAACACCTTTTCCAGGGTGTTCGATTCCTCGGCGATTGCGATCATCTCGACGACATCGGTGGGGAAGTATTTACACCGGCGTAACGGGTCGGCGAGCTTTTGACCGGCGGTGATGTTGATAGCGGATTCTTCGATCGCGGCGGACAAAACCTTGTTACCCGTGGAATCCTTCGCAATGGCCAGTGCGCGCAGAATCGGGATGCCGTTGTGCATCATGGTGCCGAGAATCCGGGTGAATCGGGCCAGTGACAGGCTCAAAAAGACACTGCCGAACAGCGGCAGACGAATCCGCATTCGGTCCGCCCACATCCGGCCTGACCCGCGCGTCCAGCGGACAAAAAAAAGGATCGCGGTGACGATGCCGATTGCGGCCAGAGCACCCATCCACGACTGCATAAAATGGCTGACCGCGAGAAGCCATTGCGTGATGAGCGGCAGACTCCCTGCGGCCTTCATCTTGGTGAAGATTTCTTCAAATTGCGGCACGAAGAAGATCACCAGGATGTTCACGACCAAGAACCCCGCCACCCCCAAGAACGCGGGGTAGGCCAACGAACCGATCACTTTGGCTTTGAGATCCTGCTCCCGTTCAACGAACACGGCGATGCGTTTGAGCACGTCCTCCAGAAACCCGCCTTCTTGTCCCGCCCGGACCATACTGACGGCGAGTTCGTTGAACACTCGCGGGTGCAATGCCATTGCCTGAGCCAACCCGGTGCCGTCCGCCACCTTCAACCGTACCTCGCGCAACACACCTTGTAAGCGAACGTTCGGGCTTTGGCGTTCGAGCAACTCCAGCGACCGCATCAACGGCACACCCGCATGGAGCAAATCCGCGAGTTGGCCGAAGAACGTGACGAGATGCTTACCACCCACTCCGCGACTGCTGAAGCGCGACGAACCCGCATCGCGGGCCGCCGAAATCTGGATCGGGAACAGCCCCTTGGCGTCCAGCATCGCCGCCACTTCCCGCTCCGTGGCCGCCGTCAGCGTCCCGGTGTTCTTGAGTCCAGATTTGGCAAGTGCGGTGTAGGAGAAGTCAGGCATGTGTGCGTAGTGGTTAGTGGACAGTGGATAGTGGTTAGGAGGCAAAGAGTTAGGAGTCAGGAGTTCGTGGATAGTGGTTGTTGCTTACTAACCACTCACCACTAACTGATGTCCCCGGCGGTGACGCGGCCGACTTCGTCGAAGGTGGTGGCTCCGTTTAGCACTTTGGTCCAGCCGTCTTGTCGCAGAGTGATCATGCCGGATTTCAGGGCTTCGAGCCGGATAACGTTGGCGTTCACCCGTTGCACGACTAGCTCGCGCACCACGTCGCTGTTGATTAGCAATTCGTGGATGCCCGTTCGCCCACGGTAGCCCGATTGCCGACAGGACCGGCACCCGGTGCCTTTATGCAGTTGCACGAGTTCGCCCGTTGCGGTGCGTTTGGGGAAGTCGATCGGCAGCAGTTCGTGGTCGGGGTCGTACACCGTTTTGCAATCCGGGCAGATGGTCCGGACGAGCCGTTGGGCCATGATGCCTTCCACCGTGGAGGCGACTAGGAACGGTTCGACGCCCATGTCAATGAGTCGGGTGAATGCGCTGGGGGCATCATTGGTGTGCAGGGTACTGAACACCATGTGCCCGGTGAGGGACGATTGAATCGCCGCTTCGGAGGTTTCCTTGTCCCGCATTTCCCCGATTAGGATGATGTCCGGGTCGTGCCGCAAGATGGACCGCAACGCGGTGGCAAACGTCAGGCCGATCTTGGCGTGGGTTTGAATCTGGCAGATGCCGGGCTGTTGGTACTCGACCGGGTCTTCGACGGTGATGATCTTCGTGGATTCGTCCTTGACTTCGTTGAGCGCCGAGTACAGCGTCGTCGATTTCCCGGAGCCGGTTGGCCCGGTTACGATCACGATGCCGTGCGGTCGGTCAATCAGTTGGCGGAACTTGTTGTCGATGTGCGGCGACATGCCGATGTTCTTCAAGTTGAAGACCATGCGGCCCTTGTCCAACAACCGCATGACGATGCCTTCGCCGTGAACCATCGGGATGATCGACACCCGCACGTCGATCTCGCGGCCTTGCACCCGCATCTTAATGCGACCGTCTTGCGGCAAGCGTTTCTCGGCGATGTTCAACCGGGCCATGATCTTCAACCGGCTGACGATCGCGGCCTGAAAGCGGTTGATCTCGGGCGGCAGCTTCTGTTCTTGCAGCAACCCGTCGATCCGGTAGCGGATTTTGAGGGTGTGTTCTTCGTGTTCAATGTGAACGTCCGACGCCCGTTCGTTGGCCGCTTCGACCAGAATCTGATTCACCAACCGCACCACGGAGGCTTCCGACGCCTGTTTGGCCATCTCGCTATCGTCGGCTTCGATGTCTTCCAGCAGTTCGAGATCGTCCTTGCCCTGTTGTTCCTCAGCCAGTGCCGCAACGGTATCGCCACCGACGCCGAAGTGCTGTTTCAACAGCCGGGAAATCTCACGCGGGCTGCCGAGAACCGGGTGAATGTGCAACCCGGTGATCGTGGCGAGTTCGTCGATCGCGTAGGCGTCGTAGGGGTCGCCGGTGGCCACGGTGAGCGTGCCGTTGTTCCGGCTGATCGGCATCAGGTTGCGACGATGCACGAGTTTTTGTGGCACGCCGGTTAGGGCATCTTCTTCAATCGTGGCGCGGGTGAGATCGACGAATGACAGCCCAAACTCTTCGGAAAGGGTGTCGAACAGCGGCTCTTCCTTGATGAAGCCCTTTTCCAGCAGTACGAAATGCGGCGGCTTTTGCGGCGCGGAAGCGATTGCCACTTCGGCCCGGTTGCGGTCGGTTTCCGGAATCAAACCGCGACGGATCAGCGAATCAAGGAGCATCATGGTGGAACGCGCTTGTGGCGAAGTCGGGGCAGGAGGCAGGCTCTCTCATTTTTATTGTAAACTGCGGGGGATGAGAAAATACTGAGTTATTCACAAAGATTGCGGGCCGACGTGGAATGGCTAGCAATCGGTTCGATCGTGCGTGGCAATCGGATTGTGCCGATCTTGGATGCGCTGGAGTGCCCACCGTGCCGCCTCCACGATGACGGGGTCGGTGTCCTGGGATGCTTGTTTTAAGGCTGGAATCGCGGTTTCATCGCCAGTGTTGCCCAACACGATGGCTGCATTCCGCAACAACCCGCTTCGCCGAGTTCGGTTGATCGAAGTCTTCTCAAACCGCTTCAGGAATTGGCGTTTTGTCAGCGAAAGTATTTCGATCGGATTCAGCGAAATCAGCGCGGGGTCGGTCGGAAACGCCGGATTCTCGTTCGGCGAATCGCGGTTCCACGGGCACACGTCCTGGCAAACATCGCAGCCAAACAACCAATCGCCGACACCTTCGCGCAGTTCAAGCGGGATCGCGCCACGCAGTTCGATCGTTAGGTAACTGATGCACTTTCGCGCATCCAACACGCCCGGTTCCGGAAACGCTTGCGTGGGGCAAGCGTCCAAACAGGCGGTGCAAGTGCCGCAATGGGATGTCATGTGCGGCGCGTCCGGTTGCAACTCCAGTGACGTAAGAAACGCCGCGAGAATGAAGAAACTGCCACGGTGCTTGTTGATGAGCATCGTGTTTTTGCCGAACCACCCCAACCCAGCACGGCGGGCAAAATCACGCTCCAATAATGGTGCCGAGTCAGTCGCGCCGTGCGACACACTCCCCGGCACTTCGACCGCCAACCAGTCCCGCATCGCGTTCAGCTTCTTCCACAAGAACGGGTGGTAGTCCCGATGCTGCGCATACTTCGCCACCCCGCCAGAATTCTCCCCGCCGTACTCCATCCCCAACATCACGACGCTCCGCACCTCCTCCAACACCGCCGCCGGGTGCCGCCGATTCTCCCGATGCTCCTGCAAGTAATCCATCTCCCCCGCGTAGCCCCGATCCAACCAATCGCAAAACCGCCCGAACCCATCCGCCGTCGTCGCCGGCGCAATCCCGACCAACGAAAACCCGTGTGCCTTCGCTTCCGCCTTAATGCGGCCTTCAATCGGGATGGTCATGGGTGTTGCTGCGTGTGTCACGATAGGTTCACAATACAGGTAGTGGCCTAACAGTGTGTTCATCGCTGTTTCCGGACTGCGGGCCGAGACAATCCGGCAATATCAACACACTGCTAGGCCACTACCTGAAAACGCCACCGCCCCTCTGTGCAAACAGAGGGGCGGTGGCGTTTGATAAGGTCACTTTGGTCCGAGTCATCCCTTTGATGCGATTGCGTACCAAGCTACTAAAAGCGACTGATACCCCAGCCGAATCGTCTCGCCGGTGCCCTGTCACTTGCGTTTCACGATCTTGACTTTGGTGTAGGTGGCGTCGTCCGGAAGACTCTTCAACATCTCACCGACCGCCCACTTCTTGTCGGTGGCGACGGCGAGAACAACGAAATACTCCCCGACGCCAGCGGCTTCTTCGCCGAATTGGGCAACCGATGACAACGACTCTCCCTGCCGCGTGACTTCTTCCTGAACCCACCAAGTGTTAACGCTATCCGGGTTGCTGAGAGTGTTGACGATGACGTACAGGTTCCGCTTCTCGTCCTTGGGCACTTTCCCTTTGATCGTCTCGTGCAGGCCAACCTTGGCAATCCCGTCGTCGCTCTTGGGAGCCACCAAGTCCTTCTTCATCGGCGGCTTCTGGTCGATCAACCCGACATCCACATCCGCCAACCGAACCGAACACGATGTGAGC
Organism: Fimbriiglobus sp.; assembly: GCA_043785105.1. Taxonomy (GTDB): domain Bacteria; phylum Planctomycetota; class Planctomycetia; order Gemmatales; family Gemmataceae; genus Fimbriiglobus. The sequence continues at coordinate 1,020 of JAYVXO010000208.1, read as the reverse complement.
AACAGGGCGACAAACACGGTGATAACTTGACTCATGACGACAACCTTTCTGGGGTGCTGAGCGAACAACAGGTCCGAACCACGGGTATGTTTTACGAGAACGCCACTCCGCTCAAGACGGTTCATGGCGTGGTAGGGCTTCGGGTGGTTGAAACCGCAGGCTGACCGACGGCGCACTGACCCGACGGAACTCGCCAACACCGGGGTGCGACTCCAGGTACCGGGCCAACCCCTTGCTGTCCCATGTGACGCGACACTTGGTATAGACCGCGTGAATGCCGGCGTGCCGGAAGCTCCCGCCATACACGAGGACGGCCGCCCGAGCCTCGGCCTCCAGCCGTGCCGACACTTCGCTGGTGGCCGCAAGTCGGTCGGCGAACTCTGCGTCGAGGGCGTCGAGTTGCGACCGAACCTGTTCCAGTATTGCGACCCTTCGGGCGCTGTATTCATCCTGTGCGGCGGTCGCGGCGGCTCTGGCGGCGCCGAGCTTGGCGAGCCGGTTGGCCAATTCGAGCGGGCCGACTTGTGTTGAGACCGCGTCGGCGATCTGACTGAATTTGACCCAGGCGACCTCGAACGCGGATCGCGGCTCGGCATCACCACAGGCCACCCGGACAAACTGCTGTTGATCGGGAGTGATCGGGGCGATTGCACCACTGGCAAGCGCCTCCAACCAATACCCGTATCGCGTGAGCAACCCCCGCTCTTGGCCATCGAGCGCAGTGGTGACGGGGACCGGGAAGCCCGTGCGGTGGATTAACTTCGTGTGTTCTGTGGGGATCCCCATGAAGCAGCCTTTTTGCGCGTAACGACGCGGTTCAGCAGCCGATGGGGCTGACTGAACTATGAACCACGAGAAGCGATCATGCCCCGCCCGCCGGACTACTGCCGCGCCACGTTAACGTACCTTACTTGCTGATATTGGTAGGAGTTACGCAGTGGTGTTGTGAGTCGGGTTCTCGAAGTCCCGCAGGGTGGCTATAGTCGCGGGCATGAGCCAGCCCAAAGTCTCCGCGCTTGA
>JAYVXO010000207.1:0-12196 GCA_043785105.1 Fimbriiglobus sp. | reverse complement strand
TGGCTCCCGCCGCTGCGGCCCATCGCCCCGCCCACCGTCGTGTTCCCCGTCGTCCGCCCCGGCAGATACCCCGCCCCGCTCACGTCGATCCGGCTCGTCGAGGAGACGATTACCTGCTCAGCCACTGCAAGGTCGATTTGGTGTGTCTGCGTGGCGGTGTCCGAGGTGTGCGTCAGCACGGCACCGTTGATTAGATGAACCGAGTTAAAATTGTGCGGGCCGTCGATCGTCGCTGTTTTCCCATCGATCAGTAGATCCTTCCCTTCATAGGTCAGGTTGCTCTCGCTGATCGAGGTATTTGAGGTGAATATCACGTTCGCGCTAATGTATACCAGCGCCGTCACCGACTTGTCTGCCGCTTCACCGGCGATGTTGTTCCCGTTCTGATCCATCTGGTTGCCGAGCGTGTCGCGCACGTCCGGGCCGATGGTCAGGGTGTACGACCCGCGCGTCGTCAGAGGAGTAAAATCGACGCGCGCGGTGGACAATCCGGTCATCAAAACACCCGTCACCGTGACGGACCCACTCAAACCGCTGAGTGAAACGTCCGGCGGGGTGAACGTGGCCGGGTCAATCGTGCGGCTAAAGGTCACATCGACGTTTACCGGCGGCGTCAACGTCGCCACGGCGGACATCACCCGCGACAAGTACCCCGACCTGATCGTCGGCCCCGGTCTGGGCGGTGGCCCGCGTGTCCGCGTGCTGGACGGCAAGACCGGCGAACAAATCCCCGGCCCGCTGGGCGGCTTCTGGGCCTACGACCCGGCCTTCCGCGGTGGCGTGGAGGTCGCGGCCGGGGATGTCAACGGGGACGGGATTCCCGACGTCATCACCGCCGCGGGGTACGGTGGCGGGCCGCACATCAAAGTCTTCGACGGCAAGACCGGCGCGGTGATCCAGAGCTTCTTCGCCTACGACCCCGACTTCCGGGGCGGGGTCAGCGTCGCGGCGGCGGATTTTACGGGTGACGGCAAAGTCGAAATCGCCGTGGGCGCGGGGTTGGGCGGCGGGCCGCACGTGAAAGTGTTCAACGCCATGACGGGGCAAACGATTCCCGGCCCGCTGGGGAACTTCTTCGCGTTCGACCCGGACAGCCGAGGTGGGGTGAACGTCGGCACCGACGCTTTCACGGGGGACGTGACCGGCGACGGTCGGATGGACCTGCTGGTCGGGGCCGGGGTCGGGATGAGTCCGCGCGTCAAAGTCTACGACGGGGTGTCGGGCCAAGTGGCGAAAGACTTTCTGGCCTTCGATCCGGGGATGACCGCCGGGGTGCGGCCGGCGGCGGCCTACGTCACCGACGACAAGTACGCCGACATCGTCGTGGCGACCGGGAAGGGCGTCGAGTCGAAGGTTCGGGTGTTCGACGGCCGGACCGGGGTGCAACTGCCCGGCGCGCAAGGGGAGTACCTGCCGTTCGGGGCGGGGAGCCTACGCGGGGTCAATCTTGCGGCGAGTAACGACCCGCTTCTGAGTCCCGACCACTACATGTACACCAACCCGACAAGTGCACCCGTCGTTGGGGTCGGTCAACCGTTTTTCGTCACCGCCGAATTGGGGCGTGGTTCCACGACCGACCCGTACCCGACGGGTGACATCACGTTCAGCCAAAACGGCGTGACGCTCGGTACGGCGACCCTGGCGCCGTTTAGCGACCTCCGGACCAAAGCCAGCTTGTTCGTGGCGGGCGGGGGGGTTGGCAAGTACGCCAGCACCACGACCAAGTTGGACGATATCCGCACCAGCTATCCCGGCGATGCGAACTACTTTGCGACCGCTACTGCCGGGGAATTACTGGTTACGGGGGTCGCCACGAACGCGGCCGCCTGCGACCCGGTCAAGAAAGCGGGGGTTGCCTCCGGCGAGACCATCCCGACCCCCCGGCGAACCGCCGGTGGGGTCGGGTTGGACGGGTCGTTCGGCCTGAGCCAGACCGACCTGGTCGGCGGCGCACTCGACCTGGGGCTCTCCCAAGCGTGGTCGTGGTCCTCGGCGGCGTGGCGCACCGACGGCCAAGCGGGGGCGGGCAGTTCGAGCGGCCTGTCGATGCGGTTGGTGCCGAACAACGGCAACCAGAGTGTCTACGCCGCCGACGGCGGGACCGGGGTGACCGCGTTCGACCAATGGCCAGTCGATGCCACCACCGCCATCCTGATTACCGACCCCTACCACGCCCGCTACGGCTCGCAAGCCAAACTGACCCACGACATCACCAATCAGCGCTTCACGCTGACCGACGGGGTGGGCAACACGTTCGTCTTCTACGATTTCTCGGTCGGTTCGGCGCGGGGCCAGTTGAAATCCATGACCGATGCGGCGGGGAACGTCGTGACCGTCAACGGTTGGGACACCGCCGGATATGTGACGAGCGTCTCCCGCGTGACCGGATCGGGGGCAACCGCCGTCACCGAAACCCTGAATTACAGCACCGTCGGGAACGCGGTGACCTTGACCCGCGCGGTCGGGACCGGCTCGCCGGTCACGGTGCGGAGCGTCAGTTACGACTACCCGTCCGGGTACGGAACGTCAGTCAAGACCCTGCGCCGGGCCACGGTGACGGACGCCGCGACAAACACGATCGACACCTCGTACTTCCGCTATTACCCGGCATCAGGGCCGCAAAACCCCAGTAACTCGGCCCTGAAGTACGCCTTTGGTCCCGTGTCCTACGCCCGACTGGCCGCCTACGCCACCAGTCTCGCCACAAGCGTTGACGCCCTGTCGGACGCCCAGGTGGCCCCTTACGCGGACCACTATCTCGAATATGGTGCGCTCCCGGACACGCCACCCGACGTCATGGTTGTCGTGACGAAACATGTCGTTGGTGGTGGCGGTTGTTCGATCTGTTCGGGTGGCCAGGGAACCTACACGTACCAGTACGCCACCAACGCGAATGGCTTTGTGGCTCTGCCGAATGTCTGGGCGTTTAAGCTCATCGAGACGGCACCGGATGGGACCGTCAATCGGTATTACACCAATCGTGCCGGGGAAGTGATCTTGCATGAAACCGTGGACGGGATCACCGGCATCTCACGGATCAACTACACGCGGTACAACGACAATTGGCAACCGATTTTTTTGGCATCCCCGGCTGCCATGATTGGGTACAACGAACTCTCCGCCGGTCTGATGTATTATGAGTTTGGCGTCGATTCTAACTTCGTGCGTAACACGCAGGGGCTCGTCACGACGATTAGTTACGACAAGTATGGATTTTTGACCGGAACCGCGATTCAGAACGGCGAGTTCGGTTCGAGTGTCCCCCAATCGCTCGTCACCTACACCACCAGCCCGAACGGATACTTTTTCCCGGCCTCAACCACGCAATATCGCAACACCGACGGGACGGGTGCAGAGACTACAACTGCTTCCTACACTTGGCAGGGTAGCACGGCTCGGATCGGTTCGATTACCATCACGGCTCCGACCGTCACCACCGGCCAAAACGGTCCGAATGCGGCCACATCGACCACGACCGTGATGGACCCGTTTGGTCGTCCGATTTGGTCGAAAGACGCGGCGGGCTTTATCACCTATGCCGAATACGACCCTGCCACGGGCGCGGCCGTCAAGCGGATCGCGGATGTCGATACGACCCAGACCAGCACGTTTACCGGATTGCAGTCGGGCTGGTCCACGCCGTCGGGGGGCGGGTTACATCTGACGACGAGCTATGAAGTGGATACTTTGGGCCGCGTCACGAAGAGGACGGCTCCCAACGGGCGGGTGGACTACACGGTTTACAACGATGCCAATCACGAAGTGCGGACGTATCCGGCGTGGAATTCCGGCACGAATACACCGACCGGCCCGATCACCGTCAGCCGCGACGACCGGGCGAATGGGTATCGGGAAAGCTTGACCATGTCGGCGACGCCGACGGCGAGTGGCGGGCGACCGACCGGCACGGAGTCGATTGCCAATGTGGAATCGCTGAGCCGGACTTATCGCAACATTGCCGGGCAGAATGTCTACACGGATGATTACTTCAATCTGAGTGGCCTGACGTACAGCACAAGTCCGAGTCTGGGCACGCTGAACACGAACTTTTACCGCACCTACCAGGACTACAACCAGCAAGGCCAGCCGAACCGTTCGGTCACGCCAGCGGGAACGATCACCCGCACCGAATACGACGGGTCGAACCGACCTTTGAGCGTTTGGGTTGGCACCGATGATATCCCAACGACGGGTTATTGGTCCACGACGAATCTGACCGGCACCGACATGGTCAAGGTGACGGCATACGAATACGACGGCGGCGGGAGCGGCAACGGCGACCTCACCCAAGTGACGGAGTTTCCCAGTGGTGGAGCGGCGAATCGGGTGACGCAGGCGTTCTACGATTGGCGGGATCGGGTCGTGGCGGTGAAAGCGGGCGTGGAGACGACGGAATCGACCAGTGTGAACCGTCCGATCCGCTATTGGAACTATGATAATTTAGACGAGGTCACCAAGAGTCGCCAGTTCGATGGTGACGGGGTGACGGTCACCACGACGAGCGGTGTGCCGGATGCACCAAGTGCTTCACTGCTGCGGGCACAGTCCACGATTGCTTACGATGAGCGGGGGCAGGCTTACCTGTCGCAGATGTATAGCGTCGATCCGGCGACTGGGACGGTCGGTGCGAACACGCTGAAGGAAAACGCCTGGTACGATTCGCGCGGCAACTTGATTAAGGTTTCGTCGCCGGGTGGGTTGGTGCAGAAGACGAAGTATGACGGCGCGTGGCGTGAGACCGTTCAGTATGTAACCGACGGCGGCGGGGACACGGCCTATGCCGATGCGAGCACTGTCACGGGGGATGTTGTGCTGTCGCAGTGGGAGGCGACCTATGACGCTAACAGCAACGTGATCCTGACCACGAACCGGGATCGGTTCCACGACGAAACGGCGACCGGGGCGCTCGGCACGCCTTCGACGAGTCCGAAGGCGCGGGTCAGCTACGCGACGGCGTACTACGACCTCGCAGATCGACCAACCGACGTGGTGGATGTCGGCACTAACGGTGGGTCGGCGTACACGCGGCCTTCCTCCGTGCCGACTCGGTCCGACACAGCATTGGTTAGCAGTGCTAGCTACGACTCAGCCGGGCGGCTGTATGAAATTACCGATCCTCGGGGGCTGAAGGCGCGGACCTATTACGACGCCCTGGACCGACCGACGAAGACCATTCAAAATTATGTGGACGGCACGCCGTCGAACCTCGACGACAAGACGACCGAGTACGCCTACGGACCGGCGGGGATGACGAGCCTGACGGCTCGGCTGACCGGGGGCGGCGGGCAGACGACGGCGTGGGTGTATGGGGTGACGACGGCGGCGGGTAGCGGGATCAACTCCAACGACGTGGCGAGTGTGACGCAGTGGCCCGACCCGAGTACGGGGGCGGCCAGTTCCAGTCAGCAGGACACGGCGACGGTCAACGCGCTGGGCGAACTGCTGACCGCGACCGACCGCAACGGCAGCACGCACGCTTTGACCTATGACGTGGTGGGGCGGGTCACGGATGATGCGGTGACGACGCTGGGGACGAACGTGGACGGGGCGGTCCGGCGGCTGCACGCGGACTACGACGGCCAGGGCAACCCGTACCTGCTGACGAGCTACTCGGCGGCGTCGGGCGGGTCGGTGGTGAACCAGGTGCAGCGGGCGTTCAACGGGTTGGGGCAGTTGACCACGGAGTACCAGGCGCACGGGGCGGCGGTGAACACGGCGACGACGCCGAAGGTGCAGTACGCCTACGCGGAGATGGGCGGCGGGGCGAACCAGTCGCGGCCCACGTCGATGACGTACCCAAATGGCCGGGTGCTGACGGATGACTACGGGACTTCGGGTGGGCTGAACGACTCGATCAGCCGGTTGAGTGCGTTGAAGGACGGCTCGACGACGCTGGAGGGGTACAGCTTCCTTGGGCTGGCCACGGTGGTGACGCGGACCCACCCGGAGCCGGGTGTGGACCTGACGTATGTGAAGCTGAGCGGCGAATCGAACGGGGACGGCGGGGACCAGTACACGGGGTTGGATCGGTTTGGGCGGGTGGTCGATCAGCGGTGGGTGGTGGCGAGTAGCGGCGTGGCGGTCGATCGGTTCGGGTATGCGTATGACCGCGACAGTAATCCGTTGACGAAGACGAACGGGGTGAATAGCGCGTTCAGCGAGTCGTACACCTACGACGGGCTGAACCAGTTAGCGAGCTTTGCGCGGGGGTCGCACACGCAGGCGTGGGGATACGATTCACAGGGGAACTGGGATTCGGTGACAGCGGACGGCACGGCGCAAACACGGAGCCACAATAAGCAGAACGAGATCACGGCGGTCAGTGGTGCAACGTCGCCGACGTATGACGCTAGCGGCAACCTGACGAAAGACGAGACCGGGCGGCAGTTCGTTTATGATGCGTGGAACCGGCTGGTGAAGGTCAAGGACAGTGGCGGGACGGTGCTGGAGACGTTGGGTTATGATGCCTTGAATCAACGAGTGAGCGTCACGACCAGCACCGCGACCACGGACTTGTACTATTCCGCTGATTGGCAGGTGTTGGAGGTGCGGGTCGGTGGGGTGGCGGCGAAGCAGTACATGTGGAGTCCGGTGGGCGTGGACGTGTTGATCGAACGGGACCGGGACACCGATGCGAACGGGACGCTGGACGAGCGGCTGTACGTGTTGCAAGACGCGAGCAACAACGTGACGGCGTTGGTGAACACGAGTGGTACAGTAGTCGAGCGGTTTGTGTACGATCCGTTCGGGCAGGCGACGGTGCTGGATGCGAGCTGGGGGGCACGCTCGGGCAGTGCGTACGACTGGACGGTGCTGTGGCAGGGGGAACACTGGGATAGCGTCAGCGGGCTGTACCTGATGCGGGACGGCGACTACTCGCCGACGCTCGGGCGGACGGTGACGACGGGCACGCTGGAGTTTTGGACGAACGGTGGTGACCATGCTTGGTTTGGTGGCAACCAACAGGACAATAATGTGGAACTGGTTCTTTTTATGATGCCTGAACCACCTAACCAAGAAGATCAACGGGAATGGATGCGGAGACAACGGGATTTGAGGTCGCAATGCAAGCCGTATGACAAGTTGCTCGAGATCCGCGAGAAGGAACAGGCGGAACTGAACAAGCAACACCCTGATGTCTGGATGCGCGGCAAGCCTCCCGTAAGCGACACGCCAAGCGCACCAAAGTTGACGGACGCTGAGAAACGACTGAAAGACGCCGAAAAAGCGTATCGTCATAAGCAGTCAACGTTAGGTGGGGTGCGTGAACAGGATAAGTCACCACTTGAGAAGGAGATCGACCGTCAGGATGAACAAGCGTTTTTAGGTGGCGCTGCGGTGATTTTGACGGTCAACCCTTACGCAAGAGCACTAAAAGGCTTGTGGAATGGTGGCCGATGGCTGTTCGAAAATCTATCCGGACCGAAATCACCGACGTTTCCCGGAAGGGATGGATCCAAGGCTCCGCCCGGATTTGAGTGGAAAGGTAAGTCGGGATCAACTCCGGGTTCAAAGGACGGAAATTGGCACAATCCCAAAACTGGCGAAACCCTTCGGCCTGACCTTGACCACCCAAAACCCATAGGCCCACATTGGGACTACCGAGGTGCGGATGGCAAATGGTGGCGTATTTTCCCCGATGGCCGAATGGAGGCAAAATAATGGTTGCAATTTCCTCAGATGATTGGCGTAGGCAGGGTCAGGAGAAGTTCATGAAAGCTCAGACTCTGAGATGGCAACAATACATCGCATATCGTCCGAGTTGGGATCATGACCATTGTGAGTTCTGCGGCATGAAGTTGTCGAATGGTGAGGGCGACTTACATGAGGGATACGTCACTCAGGATCGTTATCACTGGGTTTGCGAGAAGTGTTTCAAGGATTTCCGTGAAGAGTTTGACTGGCATGTCGAAGGGTGATTTTACACCGCCGCCCGCGTCGGCCCTGCCTCGCCGGCGAACTTCGCCCGCACCGCCTCCGTCAGCCAGGCGAGACGTTGTGACCCTGTAGGCGGCAGGTTTCGATAACCGTCAGCATCCGCTCGACGAAGCGGCTGCCGGACGACCGACTGCGTATCGAAGCTGAGTTTTTGCCAGATGACGGCGTGACGCAACGCTCGCTCCGCGGCGTTGTTGGTCAGCTCGACGCCTTCCACGTCCACGAACTACCGTAAACGCCCGGTGGTTTGGTTTATCTGTGGGAGTGCGAGATCGGCGTCGAACGAATCACGACGATCGGACGCGGTCCGGATGGAGCTCGGTCACGTTGGCGTCGGGCGGCCGGGCCGAAAGATGGGTCAGCAGGTCGCGGACTCACAACAAGCAGAATGAGATCACGGCGGTGAGTGGTGCAACGTCGCCGACGTATGACGCCAGCGGGAACCTGACGACGGACGAGACCGGGCGGCAGTTCGTGTACGACGCGTGGAACCGCATCAAGGTCGTGAAGGACAGCGGCGGCACCACGCTGAAGACGTACACGTATGACGCGACGAGCCACCGTATCGTCGATTACCAGTTCGCTTTCAGTGTCACAATCAAGCTCAACGTAGGCGTTCTACACTTCACCCAAACACACTGTCAATCGCCGCCTGTTGCGTAGACGGGTAGAGGTGGCGGTACCGCATCCGCTGCTCATCGGTGGCATGACCAACCCACGAATCAATCACCCGTTGATCGACCCCTTTGTTAGCACAGGCCGAGATAAACGAGTGGCGCAGAACGTGCCAGCCCTTAAGGTGCTGCCATTTCTCAGAGGCTGCGAGTACACGGTCGAGATGGTGACTAGCGGCGTCGGGTGTGACACCGGAGGTCGTTGGTGCATCCCGGACAATCACATTAGCTCCACGTCCATGCTCTCCGGTCTTATTCCCCGTTGTCTTACCGTGTGTCCGACTTCGCAGTCTTGTCCCAAACTCCGCGAACAGAAACGGGACGCCTGACGGTCGTTTGGTCAGCCAGTCTTGTAAGATCGGTTCGAGTGGCTTGGCAATTGGTACCCGCCGGGTGGTCGAAGTTCCTTTCTTGCGTTTCTTCTCTCGAACCGTGATTGCCAACGATCTCAGATCCAGATCCCCCACTTCCGCCCGAACGAGTTCGCTGCGTCTCACCCCCGTGAACGCCGCGAGGCAGACCATCGGGTAGAGCCACTCGGGCGCTTCGATTCGGGACCGGATGTGCTCCAAGAGTTCGTTGAGTTCTGAGGGATCCAGGTAGAGACACTCCCAGAGCTTCTCGGCGTCTCCACCCTGAGCCAGTTGTCGCTCGACCTCGGCGTAAGTCATGAACGGTAACTTGTCTTCCGTTGGCTTGAACCGAACGCTCTTCATGCGCGGGAAGTTTCCGGTCAGTAACTTGCCCTCAACCGCCCACCGCCAAGCGATGCGGAAGCTCACGAGATCTTTCTGAACCGTCACCGCGCTGATGGTTTTGCCACGCGAGTTCTTCATGAGTTCCCGGCGTTTGACGTGCCGCTGAAGGTCGCCGAGTTCAAGAATATCCACGACGAACGACTCACCGAACGTTTCTTTGAGATGCTTAAAGTGTGTTTCGATTTCGCCCAGGGTGTTCGCGGCGAGAGAGTTCTTGTGCGCTGCGACGTACTCAGAGTGCAGCCGTGCGAGTGTGAGCTTGACTTTGGCTTGGAGTTTGGGAACTGCTTTAGCCGGAATGACCCCGCCGTGTCGAACCACCTCCACAATGTCCACATCGCCGGGGACTTTGAGTAGTCCCGCCTTGATGCGACCCAAGATGAGATCCACCTGAGTCATGACCAATTCCGCACCGCTGCGGGAGACTTGACCAACAGGTAAGTTGAACCGCTTGCCGTCGTACTGAAAGAGTACCCGGTAGCTCGTCCCATTGCGAAGCTGAAGAGTGGCCACGGTGTATTCCCCCTGTGAACCGGGGGAGTGTACCAAAATTGTACCACGGGTTTTAGGTCAGTTTGTCAAAATCGTCAAAAACACCATTGCGAAGGAGGGGACTTGAACCCCTACGCCCTTTCGAGCGACAGAACCTAAATCTGTTGCGTCTGCCAATTCCGCCACCCTCGCTTCAACCACTCATCCCGACCCACGGTTAGACTTTGGGGATAGACGGCGGTAGTATTCGCCGTGTCTGCTCAAATTCTTACCCGCGAGTTCCGGATGTAAGAGCATTCTAAACAGGATGTACCCTGCGTCAACGTGAAGCAGAAAAGAGGGTGCCGCTAAAATCTCTGGGCCTCTGGAAAAGCGATTTCACCACAGAGTCGCAGCGGGCGCAGTGCAATTCAAAAACCAAATCAAATGGATTTCTCTGCGCCCTCTGCGACTCTGCGGTGAATGTATTCTTGCTTGGGCTTTTCCCTAGACTTCATCTCCGTAAGATTCGGGTGAAACTTCAGAATCGGTTCGACCTATCACGGAGATGAATCCCGCATGTCCCACTCGATCACCCGGCTTTACGGTCTGGGTCTCACACCCGGCAAGTTGCGTGGGTTGCAACGCATCAGCAACGCGAACGGCACCCTGACAATGGTGGCCACGGATCAGAACAGTTCGATGATGTCGATGATGAAAAAGGCGACCGGCAAGGACGCCACGTACAGCGAAATCGTGGACGCCAAGGTGATGCTCAGCCGCGAACTGTCGCCGCACTGCTCCGGCTTGCTCGTGGACGGCTATTACGGCTACGCTAGCACCGTGGCGGCGGGTGCGGTTCCGGCCAGTACCGGGTTGCTGGTTCGCGTTGAAAAGTCGGGTGCGGAAAAGAACAAGGCTGGCGCACCCTGCGGCGAAGTCGAACCGGGTTGGAGCGTCGCGAAGATCAAGCGGTGCGGTGCAGACGCGGTGAAGTTGCTCGCGCAATTTGAGCCGGATGAATTCGATTCCGCCGAACGCAACTTCCAGTTCACCCGCGAAATCTATGACGAGTGTGTTGCCCACGACATCCTGTTTCTGTTGGAGCCGATCCACTTCCCGTACAACGGCGAAGACGATAAATCGGCCAGCAAGCTCGCCCGCAAAGCGAACACCGTGATCGAATCCGCCCGGATTCTGAGCCGGTATTGTGACGTGTACAAGGCCGAGTTCCCCGGCACGTTCGGCGTCGAATCGGACGCGGTGCTGACGGACAATTTGAAGAAGCTCAACGACGTTTGCGTGAAGCCGTGGGTTCTGTTGAGTGCGGGTGTGGACTACGACCAGTACAAGAAGCAAGTGGAAATGGCGATGAAAGCCGGTGCGAGTGGCATCCTCGGCGGGCGGGCGTTCTGGAAGGAATTCTTCACCTACACCACCCCCGCCGAACGGCAGAAGTTCGCATCAACCGAGTGCGTTCGCCGCGTGAAGGAAACCGACGCGATCGTCAAAACCGGCACGCCGTGGTTTGCGAAGTACGGCTACACCCAAGCCGACCTGCACAACATCCGCGCCACCGAAGGCTGGCACGCCCGCTACGGCGGCGGTGTCGCCGGAGCAGCGGCTGGGAAAGTCGATAAAGACGCGGTGTATTGAGAACCGGATCGCATCGGATCGTCTGACGATCCGATGCGATCCGTCAGTTTTCGATCGGTTTTTAGGCCCTGGAGGAGACGTTCTGTCAGCCCAGGGCATGGCCTCATTATTCCGCATCATTTTTGGCACTGGGGCCGAAGGTTTCCCAGCCGAGGGCGGGGGTGCGGGCTTTTTGCCGGCCGACCCACATCGCCTTCGGGCCGGGCGGCGGGGTATCCGCCACACTCAACGCCGCACCATCGGCCACCGCACCGCCTTTAACCGCTTGGCGACGGGCTTCCGTTTCTTGCCATCGAAGGCGACGACTGGGAACCCGCGAACCGAGGCCGGGCGGGGGGTGGGCGACGGTCTGAAGTCGGCGGGCGGTGGGCGTCAAGAGAGCCAAACTCAGGTCGATGGCAACCCGTCAGCGTTTGCCGGAGAGCGCCTGAACCGTGACCGGCCGTCGGCCGGGTCGGCCGGTTGGACCGACGGGTGGGCCGAGCTGCGGTGGCCGATGAGGGCATCGCGGCCGACCGGCCCGACGGTCGGGAAGGCGAGGTCGTGTTCGCAGGGCAGCGGCCTCGAAGGCGTAATCGAGGCGCCGGAGGGTGGCCTCGGCGGGCGGCAATCGGTGGGCGACGAGGGCGTCAAAATCGGCACTCCTGGGACGTCCGTCCCGAAAACCCGAACAGCGAATGGAAGCACTGCGAACCAGAA
>JAYVXO010000206.1:0-32788 GCA_043785105.1 Fimbriiglobus sp. | reverse complement strand
TCTGGTTAGCCCGACGCGCTAGCGAGGGTTCCGGTCATACCTCTCGCTAGCGCGTCGGGCTAACCAGACGAACACGGTCACGAAAAGGCGTCGTGTTGGCGGCGGCGCTCGCTGGTGAATTCTTCGGTGGTACCACGTGCCACGATCTCGTACAGCGTGGCTTGCTTGTCGCCGTACTTTCGCAGAATGCGTCCAAGTCGTTGGACGTTTTCCTTGATTGTCCCACTGCCCGATAGCACGATGCCGACACTCGCGGCGGGAACGTCCACGCCCTCGTTCAGCACTTGGCTGGTGACGAGAATGGCGTACTCGCCGCTGTGGAAGCGTTCCAGAATTTGCTTGCGTTCCTTCATCTTCGTCTGGTGCGTGATCGCCGGGACCAAGTACCGGCGGGCGATTTGATACACTGTGGCGTTGTCGGCGGTGAAGATCAAAAAGCGTTCCCCGGCGTGCTTGCGGAGCAGTTCTTCGAGTGCCAGGAACTTACCGCTCGCGCTGCGTTCGATTTGCTTGAACTGCCGTTGCGCCCGCAACGCGGACATGCCTTCGGCACTGCGACTGGCCGTGAAGATAAACTTCTGCCACCCCGTCGGCCCGCTCAGGCTGACGCCCTGGTTGAGGAGCGTTTGCCGGAACGTCTGGTACTCCTCGCGGCAACGGCGATACTCGGCGTCTTCTTCGGTCGTCAAGTCGATGTAAACCCGCTTCGTGCGATACTCCGCCAGGTAGTCGCCCGACAGTTCACTAATCTCGCGTCGATAGACAATCGGCCCAATCAGTTGCGGCAAGAGTGCGTCCATGCCGTCGGCCCGCTCCGGCGTGGCAGTTAACCCCAGGCGAAACGGGGCAAGGCTCGCCGTCGCCGCCATCTGGTAGGTCGCGCCCGGCAAATGATGCGCTTCGTCGAACACCAAGAACCCGTACTTGTTGCCCCAGCGTTCGAGGTGAATGTACGCCGAGTCGTAGGTCGTGACGGTGATCGGTTTGAAGTCGTAATCCCCACCGCCCACCGCCCCGATTTCTGTTTTGAAGTAGCCTTCGAGTTGGTCGTACCACTGCCGCAACAGGTCCAGCGTGGGCGTAACAATCAACGTGGGGCGGGCGACTTTCTCGATGCACATCACGGCCAGAAACGTCTTCCCCGTCCCGGTCGGCAACACCACCGTGCCCCGCCGCCCGGTCTTCCACCAGACCGCCAACCCCTCCGCCTGGTGCGGGTGTGGTTCCCGATCCGTGTGAAGCTTCCATCCCGTCGGGACGTTCTCCCAACCCCGCGCGTGATCGGTGTACGGAATCTTGTCGCGCAAAAGGTGTTCGACAATGCTGCGGTAGTCAATCGCCTGCGCCCGGTACCGCAACGTGCGTTCGTCGTACTGCACCCCCGGCAACGTGGTGAAGTCGAACCCCGTCGGCCCGTCCCCGAGCAGAACAGTCCCGCGATCGTAGGTCAACAAGATCGGCGTGTCAGTAGCCATGCGGGGGATTATAGCCGATGCGGAATGGGAAATCGGAGATTGATCCGAGCGACAATCCGGGTGTGACTAGTATTTTTCTTGGTTTTCGGCCCTGAAAGGGACGTGCTGTCAGCCCAGGGCCATGCCCTGGGGACCGGGCAACGATCGGGTTTTCGGCCCTGTCTCGACCGTTCCATCCCGACGACGGCCACACGCATCGCCGTCCCTTCCGTCGTTCCCAGGGCATGGCCCTGGGCTGACAGCACGTCCCTTTCAGGGCCGAAAACTCGTTGGAAACCGAGTGCCAGAAAGATTTGTCAGACCCCACAAAGAAGAATTCAACTGTACTGATTGACTCTGAGGTTCTCCGTGGCCCTCTGTGGTGAATAATCTTTTCGGAGCGGTTATTTCTCCGCGATGGGAAACAGCGTCCGCAATTCCGCCGGGCGGGGTCGGCGGCCGTACTCGCAGATTTCAAACGCCTCGACGAACTCGGTTTTCTTCGCCCGGCCGGCGTCATAGAAGTCGGTCAGACGGGGTCGGAACCGATCCGCCACCTCTCGATTCCACGCGAGGTGGCCGGTCCGGACTTCGTTCTGGCGTTTCGCCTTTCCCGCCGCGTCGGACGGTATGAGGTGCGGCCCGCCCAACGCGCCGCCTTCAAAAAACTGCGACTCCAGGGCCTCGACGCACGCCATCTTCTTTTCAATCACACTGTCGATCGCCACGACCACGTCCGCCGTAAACGGGTTCGGTTTCAGAAACCGATCCGAGTAGTACAGAAAGACCGGGTTCGATTTCAGGGGCGCGACCTCAGGGACAAGAAACGGGACGGACACCATGTACGCGGCGTCTTGCACAAGTATGCCGGTGTAGCGGTGGTCCGGGTGGTAGTCGTTCGGTCGGGGTGAAATGACGACATCGGCCTTCCACTCGCGGATGAGGCGGGTAATCGTTTTGCGGTGGGCGAGCGTCGGCTCCAACTCGCCGTCGTGGATGTCGAGCACTTGCGTTTCAATCCCGAGAATGCGCGCACACGCTTCGACTTCGGCCTTCCGCCTTGCAGCGAGAGCTGGCCCGGATTGCTTCCAGTGGCCGATGTCGCCGTTCGTCACGGAGACGAATTTCACCTTGACGCCTTTCGCCGCCCACAGCGCCGCGACGCCACCGGCCTTCAATTCGCAATCGTCCGGGTGGGCACCGAAGCAGATCACGCGGAGCGGCGGGTCATCCGCACGGATGGCGCAGGCACTGCCGAAGGCAACGACAAGAACCGCGACGGTGGCCAGTGATTTCATGATCGTCCATACCTGGGAATTGGGTCAAATGGTTTGTCACACCGCTTAGTGGGCGTTGACGCAGTTTCGCGTCTGCCTTGCCCACGGTCAACACATTTCCCCTTCCGACGACGACGGGGAGTGGGCCTTCAAGAGCGGATGGTAGGACGCTTTGTCGCCTGGATGTCGCCTTGCAAACTCGACCGCTTGCCGAATACGACCGCATCGCCGTCGGGCCTCGGCCACCGCGATCGTGGGGGACTCCTTGTGGACACCACGACCCACATAAACTCGCGTGGCAATCATCGGACCAGTCCTCCCGGCATTGGGTAGGCCCCCCAGCGAATTTGGAGAGTCACCCACGGTCACGGCAGTGATTGCTAGTAAATTGTGTCTACAAAACGTCGCCGTTAGCCGTGATGTGTCTCATTCTTTAGCCGCAGCAGCGATTCTTGAACGAGGTCTTTCGTGGCTTGCAGCAACCGCGTGAGTTCGACGATGTCGAGCGGTGGTTGGCCCGCTCGTAGCCCTTTTTCGACGCGGCAGTAGGTTTTGTGCTGGCCGAGTAACCGCATCACATCCGTGAGGGAATCCAGCACCAATGCAAGGTTGCCGGCGTCGTGGCCCATCTGAAAGCGGTAGTCGTCGAGTCGCGCGGCATCGGGTTCGGGCAACGGCATGAGCATCTTCCGGGGTTACTTGGCACCGATGCAGTATAGGTGCGTCTTGGTGCGAAGGAACAGTTCGCCGCCCACGATCGCGGGGGACGCCATGCAACCGGAATCGAGCGTGTTGGTTTCGAGCAGCTTGAACGTCTTGTCCGCCGCGACGACGAACACTTTGCCTTTATCGCCGGTGAAGTAGATGTTGCCACCCGCAAACACTGGGGACGCCGCACAGGTTTCGTTCAACCGCTCTTGCCAGTGAAGCTTGCCGGTCTTCGCATCCAAACACCCCGCCACGCCTTTGTCGTTGATGAAAAACAGCAGGTCATCGACAACGATCGGGGACGGCTTCGTCGGCGCTTCCTTGCTGAATTTCCACGCGATGCCGTCTTTCGTGATGTCGCCCGTTCCACCGGCTTTCACGGCAAGAATGTTCTGAGTGTGCCCGGTCGTCAGGTAGATCAATCCGTGCGCCAGGATGGGCCGACACGCTTCGTTCATCCCGCCCGTGATGATTCGCCACAGTTCGTCGCCGGTCGCAGGGTCATACGCAATCGTGCCGATGGCCGCCGAGGAGACGAGTTGCGGTTTGCCGTTCACCTCAAGAACCGCAGGCGTGGCGAACGCCTTCTTCAAGTCGCCGTTGTTCGGGTACGGCAGGTCGCGGGCTTTTTGCCAGACCGTGGCGCCAGTGTCTTTATCCAAGCACGCCACGTACTGTTTATCGAACCCATCGAACTGCACGAACAACCATTTCTTGTAGACCACCGGGGACGACGCTGGGCCGCGAAAGTGGTCGCACTCGAAATCGGTGCGTTGCCACAAGACTTTCCCCGTCGTCGAGTCCAAACACGCGGTGCCGTAGCTGCCGAAGTGGGCGTAAACACGGCCTTCTTCGAGGAACGGCGTGGGGGTGGCGTGGCTGTTGAATTGCTTGATGTCCGGCGGCTTGGGCGGGCTAAACAACTTCAAATCGTGAACGACACTCCCCGACTTCCGATCCAGGCAAACCGCAAACAGTTCCGTGCCGTTTTCCTTCGCGGTGGTCAACCAAACTTGATCGCCCCACACAACGGGTGAGGACCAACCCTTGTCGTGAATCGCCGTCTTCCAGCGAATGCCCTCAGTCTCGCTCCACTTGGTCGGCGCGGTCTTGGAGATGGCAAGCCCGTCGCCATTCGGCCCGCGAAACTGCGGCCAGTTGTCCGCCGCAATAAGGGACGTGACGGCAACCAGTAACACACACACGGAGAGGAAAGCACGCATGAAAGGAAACCCGGCGGGTTGGGGGATGTTCTTGAAGTGAGTCTACCGAAGAACCGGGTGCAGTGCCACAAGCGAATCGTGCCGACACTT
Source organism: Fimbriiglobus sp. (assembly GCA_043785105.1). Taxonomy (GTDB): domain Bacteria; phylum Planctomycetota; class Planctomycetia; order Gemmatales; family Gemmataceae; genus Fimbriiglobus. Next base: position 28,036 of record JAYVXO010000206.1, on the reverse strand, counting down.
TCTCGGGTCTGGCAAATTTATCGGGCAAGTGATTTCTCTTGGTTTTCGGCCCTGAAAGGGTCGTTCTGTCAGCCCAGGGCCATGCCCTGGGAACTCTGTCACCGGGATTGTACCGCCAAAACGGGTCCGAAAATCTGATCGTTGCCCGATCCCAGGGCATGGCCCTGGGCTGACTGAACGTCCCTTATCAGGGCCGAAAACCTGTTGATGACAGAGTGCCAGAAAATTTTGCCAGCCCCCACTTTCTCAAGGTGAGGGTCACAAAAAGTTCGCGGAAATTGTGTCCAGTTTGGTGGCCCCGGTAGGGGTCATGGAATGTAGCCACGGGTGTAGGCTTTGCGTAACCCGTGGAATCAGAGACCCACACACTCGTCTGCCCTGAAGGGGCAGCGGAATTCCTTCGCCCCTCCAGGGCGATTGACAATGGAGTGTCACTGACCACGGGTTGCGCGAAGCGCTCCACCCGTGGCTACAATCCGTTGCCCCTCCAGGGCAAAAAACAATACGTCAACCATGCGGAGCATAAATCCTCGGATCATAAATCTATTGACACAAATGACGCTCTCCTCTGCCTGAACGCGCTGGGCGTGGCGTGCTATACTGTGCTGAAAGTTATTCGCATGAAGGAGTTTACGCAACATGGCCGGGCACAGTCATTCATCGAATATCGCGGCTCGGAAGGGTAAGCAGGACTCTCACCGGGCGAAAGTGTTCAGCAAGTTAGCCCGCTACATCATCATCGCGGCACGCCACGGGGGGGGTGATCCGGACACGAATTTGCGACTGCGGTACGCCATCGACAAAGCGCGGTCCGTCTCCATGCCCAAGGAAAACATCGAACGGGCCGTGAAGAAAGGCAGCGGCGAACTGGAAGGCGTGAACTACGAGGAAGTCACTTACGAAGGCTACGGGGCGGGCGGGGTCGCCATCATGGTGGACGCGCTGACGGACAACCGCAACCGGACGGGCGGCGAAGTGCGGAGCATCTTCGAGAAGCTCGGCGGCAACATGGGCACGCCCGGTTGCGTCAGCTACATGTTCGACCGCAAGGGGCTGTTCCTGATCGACGCGAAGAAGTACCCGGTCGAAGATGTGGTCATGGAAGCCGCCCTGAACGCGGAAGCGGACGACTTCCAGCGTGTCGGGGACATTTACGAGATTACGTGCGACCCGTCCAAATTCATCGGGGTCCAAGACGCCTTGACAAAAGCGGGCTTCGACACCCTCGAAGCGGACGTGAAGAATCTGCCGAAAATCTTCGTCGAACTGGACGTGCAATCCGGCAAAAAAGTGATGCGGTTGATCGACACGCTCGACAACAACGAGGACGTGCAAAACGTCTACACCAACGCCCACATCACCGAAGAAATGGCGGAGTAACGACTACTTGCGGTCCCAGAGGTCGTCGTTCGTGCCGATGTCGAAAATGTTTTCGGCGTCGCGCAGTGCGGCGTACCCGGCAGGGTCGGTGGGGCTGGGGGCATTGCGGGTCGTCTGGATCCACGCTTCGACATGGCCGTCTAGAAACAGGACGTTGGCAATCTTCCCGGACAGCCGGAAGTGGGTGCTGGGATTTTGCTTGGAGGGCGGGTCGGCGTAGCCGAGTTCGTGCATCGTTGGCTTGCCGAACATCACGTTTTCAATGCCGACGGCATTGACGAACGCAATCGTTTGGCTGGTCGATTGGATTTGCGGCAACCGGAACGGCGGCTTGTTGAGCGGTGCCAGGTAGAAGTGGTTGTACCCGTAGCCGCCACTGCCGCCGTCGAACGTCAGGAACACTTTCCCCGGCTCCTGGGCAGGAGCTTGCAGCGCCCGCTGGTTGTTCTCCAAGTACGGCATAATGTGCCCACGGGCCACGACCGCCTTCCACGGTTGCGGGAGTGTGGGGTCAATCTCCCCGAACCACCACCGCTGTTTGCCGTTCTCGATCGTGTACAACGGCGGCAACATGTCGTTGCGTGCCGAAGCATAGTTGTGAACGCCGAGACCGATTTGCTTGAGGTTATTTTGGTCCGCCGTTCGCCGCGCTGCCGCCCGTACTTTCTGGACGGCCGGAAGTAGTAGGCCGATCAAAATGGCGATGATGGCGATGACCACAAGCAGTTCAACAAGCGTAAAACCACGGCGTGACATAAATCCCTCCCAGGTCCGGACACTCCACAATACCGCCCTGGTCGTCCCGAAACAATCGACTGAAATCGGATAATCGGATTCAAAACGATATTCACCACAGCGCGGCCTAACCGCAAAAATGAGGATCACGAAAACACGAAAGTACGAAAACACGAAATCGGAATTCAAGAATCTTATTTCGTGTTTTCGTACTTTCGTGTTTTCGTGATGGATTTAATCTGCGGTTCCATCGCGCTGTGTCTTTGTGTCTCTGGCAATCTCTCCAGAGGCATGACTTGCACGAAGCCCACATCGGGTGTACAATGGGTACACAATAACGAGGTGATCCATGACCAAACCACGCACCGAATCCGCCAAGGAAAGCAGGCTGAGTATCCGCGTCGATGCCGCCCGCAAAGCGGTTATTGCCCGCGCGGCAAAACAGCACGGGGAAACGCTCAGTGATTTCGTCCTGGAGAATGCCTACCAGATGGCAACGGAACTACTGGTTGATGAGGGAACCGTTTCGCTGAGCAAAAAGCAAATCGCCCATATTTTCGAGACACTCGATCATCCGCCTGCCACAAGCGTCGCCGCTGTTCGCAAGCTTCTGAAGGAACGGTCGATCCTCGATGGCTGAATCCCCTTTCAGTCCGCTCGGGCCGCTCGACGGCGCCCATGACCGTACCGTCTTCGATTGCGGCATAGCCGCTCTCAATCTCTACCTGCGTAACTACGCGCTACAGAACCAGAAACGCGGGATCGTCCGCAACTACGTGACAACCCACCCCGATAGCAAGGTCATCGTCGCCTATTATTCGCTGGTGTACGCATCGCTGGACCAGACGCTGTTGCCGGCCAAGCTCATCAAGGGTCTCGGCAAGTACGACATACCGATCATGCTTCTTGCCCGCCTCGCCGTCGATCACCGCGAGCAGGGGAAGGGGTTGGGCAAGGCGTTACTGAAAGATGCTGTCTTGCGAACGATGCAGGCCGCTGACATCGCTGGCTTGAAGTTACTGCTCGTTCACGCCAAGGACGAGGCGGCGTCTGAATTCTACCGCAAACACGGGTTTGAACAGGTACTGGACGATCCGCTGAAGCTCTTTCTCCCAGTGGCCCTTTCGTCTTAACGGCACGCACAAGCTCATCGACCGCATACTCCCAGGTGGCATGTTTCAGAAACCTGGACGGGAGCGAGGTACTAGTTGTAGAGCGTTGTCTCGCGTGTTAATGATCGTGGCCGACTCGCCCCGAAATGAATCGACCGCAGCAGCACTGTGTGGCTGAAAACCAAGTCGCGTAACACGTCTGTTGAAGGCTGTGGGCAATCACCCCTCGATTGCGGTCAATGAACTGTCTGTGGTAAAAATTGCTCTTTGACCCATCGAAATGGCTTCGGTATGCTGTGCGACATGAAAACAACACTCTCCAAAATCCTGTTAGCCCTACTTGTCACGCTCGCGTTTAGCAGTGACACCCCACTGTCAGCGGCGCCGCCGAACGTCGTGATTATCTTTGCGGACGATCTGGGTTACACCGACTTGGGGTGCTTCGGGGCGACGGGTTGGGCGACGCCGAACATTGATCGGATCGCGCACGACGGCGTCAAGTTCACCGACTTCCACGTGGCCCAGCCGGTCTGCTCGGCGTCACGGGCAGCACTGTTAACGGGCTGCTACTCGAACCGGATCGGCATCCACGGCGCCCTCGGGCCGGTGGCTAAAATCGGCATCAGTGACAACGAGATGACACTCGGGCAACTGGTGAAACAAAAAGGTTACGCCACCGCCGCGATTGGCAAGTGGCACCTCGGGCACCACCCGCAGTTCCTGCCCACGCGGCACGGGTTCGATTCCTACCTCGGCCTGCCGTACTCGAACGACATGTGGCCGCACCGCCCGGACGCCCCGAAGGCCAATTACCCGACGCTACCACTGATCGACAACGACAACGTCATTAACCCCGACGTGACCGCAGCCGATCAAGCGAAGCTCACGCAACAGTACACCGAACGGGCCGTGAAGTTCATTGGCGACAGCCACGCGAAGCCGTTTCTGCTGTACATGGCGCACACGTTTCCGCATGTGCCACTGTTCGTGGGCGCTCAGTTTAAAGGGTCGTCGAAGCAGGGCACTTACGGCGACGTGATTCAAGAAATCGACTGGTCCGTCGGCGAAGTTCTGGCCGCGCTCAAGAAGCACAAAGTGGATGACAACACATGCGTCATCTTTACCAGCGACAACGGGCCGTGGCTGAACTACGGCAACCACGCGGGCACCAAAGGCACCTTGCGGGAAGGCAAGGGGACCGTTTGGGAAGGCGGCGTGCGGGTGCCGTTCGTGGCGAAGTGGCCGGGCAAAATCCCTGCTGGTAGCCTGCAAACCGAACCGGCGATGACGATTGATTTGTTCCCCACCATTGCGAAGTTGGTCAACGCAGAATTGCCGAAACATGGCGTCGATGGCAAAGACATTCTCCCGCTGTTGACGTGCCAACCGGGTGCGAAGAACCCGCACGAGTTCTACGCCCATTATTACAACACGAACGAATTGCACGCCATTCGCAGCGGCAAGTGGAAGCTGATGTTACCGCACACCAGCCGCACGGTGAACGGCCAAGAATTGGGCCGCGACGGCAAACCGGGGAAGTACGCCCCCGAGAAAGTCGAACTCGGTTTGTACGATCTCGATGCCGACATCGGGGAAACCAAGAATGTTTCCGATGCCAACCCGGATGTGGTCAAGCGGCTGCTCGGTTACGCCGAACGCGCGCGGGTGGACATGGGCGACGCCCTGACCAAACGCAAAGGGGCCAACACCCGCGAACCGGGCATGATTACGGTGAACGACGCCCCGAAACCGACGCTGACCAGCGAGTTGATCTTTCCGCTACACCCCAAGCACAACCATGCACCCGGCATCGTGGAAAGCCCGAACGGGGACTTGCTAGTGTCCTGGTATCGTGGGTCCGGGGAACGCAGTGCGGATGACGTGATGGTGTTGGGCGCACGCCAGAAAAAAGGCGAGACGGGTTGGAGCGAGCCGTTCGTGCTCGCCGACACCCCTGGCTTTCCGGATTGCAACACGACGATGTTTGTTGACGCGAAAAACCGCCTCTGGCTATTCTGGCCAGTGATCCTGGCGAACTCGTGGGAGTCCTGCATCACGAACTACCGCATCGCCGAGAAGTACGATGGCCCCGGCGCCCCGGTCTGGACATGGCAAGGGATGCTCGCGCTGAAGCCGAAGGATTTCGGGACCACAATGATGCGGGAATTTGAAGCGTGGCGCAAACAAGTCACCGTTCCATTGCCGAAGTCGTTGACCGACGACGCCATCAAAACCCGAGTTAGTGACAAGCTATTGTCACGCCTCGGCTGGCAACCTCGCAACAAGCCGATCGTGCTGAAGTCCGGGCGGATTCTGTTGCCGCTTTATTCGGACACCTACTCCGTCGGCCTGATGGCGATTTCGGACGACGAAGGTAAAACCTGGACCGCGTCCCAACCCCTCGCCGGCTTCGGCAGCATTCAACCCACGCTCCTGGAGAAAGCCGACGGCACGCTCGTGGCTTACATGCGCGAGAACGGCGTCTTCAAGAAAATCCGCGTCTGCGAATCGAAGGACCAAGGCGTGACCTGGGGTAGCGTGACCAGCAGCGATCTGCCAAACCCCGGCTCCGGCTGCGACGCCGTTCGCCTCGCCAACGGCCACTGGATGATGTGTTACAACGACACCGTGCGAGGCCGCAACAGTCTCGCGGTGTCCGTCTCGGACGACGAGGGGAAAACCTGGAAGTGGACCAGCCATCTGGAAAAACACGAAACCGGCTCCTACCACTATCCCGCGATCATCCAGGCCAAAGACGGCGCCGTCCACGTGGTCTACAGCTACTTCGTCACCGGCGGCAAGAGCATGAAGCACGCCCGCTTTAGCGAAGACTGGGTGCGAGAAGGCGAGTAATCTTGTAGGTCGTGGTCGAGGCTTTGCGAGGCCCGACATGGGACTTTGAATCGACACAGGATCCGCTTTTTTTGTGGGTGGAACGTTCGTGTCGGGCCTCGTCGCCAAGCCTCCTCGACCACGACCTACTTCAAGCGGGTCAGCGACAGTTGGATTCCAGGGTTGACGGCACGATTTATCAACGAAGAATGTGACGCACTGGACATGCTGAAAGCCGAGACCCCTGTCCCTGTCAAACCCGCCCCTTGAACGTCGCCGGTAATACGATCCACCACTTGCCTTCTAGCCGACGTAACAAGATTGCGTCTTTGTACTGGTGCCGTTTATTGCCGGGACCAGTTAACACCACATGCGCGGTCGCCTCGTCGCCATGCTCGTCACACGACCGCACATGAACGGCGTTCGGTTCAAACCCGAGCTCTTGCCGATAGGCTTGGGCATTTTTGGTGAAGGCATCGACCGAGCACGCCTTGTGGCTGTCCGCGTGCAAGGTGTCGTAGGCGCTGGCCCAATCGCGCTGGATGATGCCGGTGTAGAACGCCCGCACGGCAAGCCGTGAGCCGGTGTCCAGAGACTGCGGCGGTTCATCGGTACGGCAACCGACCGTCAGCAAGAGAACCCCGAAACCCATCGCCCGAACCGTGTCACGGATACGAGACATCGTTCACCTTCACAAACTTGTCCGGGAACATGTCAACGACGGCAGCGTCCCAAGGCAGCGTGCTGACGTGGCCGTCGAGGTACAGGTAATTCGCAACCCCGGTGTGACGGCGGTACGCGATCCAGGATTGAAACGTGTTCGTGCCCAGCCAGATGTCGTAGTCGTCCTGGCGGGGGTTGCCATCGGCTTCGAGCGTGAACACGGCCGCGTTGCGTTCGCTGAAGCAAAGGAATTGCGAAGTGCCGACTTCGTTCACGAACCGCATCAGGTTCCACTTGCCGTACCTTCGGGATTTGTGGCTCAGCAGTGAGTTCATCAGGTAACTCACGCGGTGCTCCACGCTGTCAATGCTACTCGTGTCCGGGTCGATAAACGGCTTGCGTTCGGACGGGTCCGACGGGCAGCGGTAGGTCGCATCGCTCGGCAGAATCTTGCCGGCGCGGGACAGGCTTTCATCCGCTTCTTGGGTGCCGCCGATGTACGGCATCAGCTTGTCCGCCCAATAGATTTCCGCGAACGAGTTGGCGTTGCCGGTGTTGGAAATCACGTCCGCGTCGAACGGGTGGTGCAAGAAGAATTCGCCGCCGTGCGTGTCGTAATAGCCGTGAACCGCCAGGCCGGTTTGCCGCAGGCTGTTCTGGCACTTGGCCCGTGCCGCCGCCTCCCGGACCTTCTGCACTGCGGGTAGCAATAACCCGATCAGCACCGCGATGATCGCAATCACGACCAATAGCTCGATCAACGTAAACGCCGGACGATGGTACCGAGAAAAAGGCATAGAGGTTCCTCCAGTATGACAGATGGTCTAATCGTAATACCGCACCGCAGCGTCATCGGCAACTGAATTTTGTCTATAAAATCGCTCTACGGTCTTTCGTACTTCGGGTGGGCTTGCCATGTCTGATTTGGTGCGGTTCTCGGTGTCCCTGGAGTCGGACTTGTTACAGGACTTCGACCACTTCGTGAAGGACGGAAAGTTCGCTACCCGGAGTGAAGCCATTCGCCAGTTGTTGCACCAAACCCTGACCCGCGACGCTTGGGAGGCGGACTCCCAGGAACTGACCGCCACGTTCACGTTGGTCTACGACCACCACAAATCGAACTTGGTCGAAAAGCTGATCGACGTGCAGCACAAGCACGGCGAATTAGTGATTGCGACTCTGCACATCCATCTGAACCATGACCACTGCATGGAGGTGATTGTCCTGCGTGGTAAGGGGAGCAAGCTTCGGAAACTGGCGGCAGAGCTTCGCGGGTTGAAGGGAGTCCACAAGGGTGAACTGACCATCGCGGACACTACCGCCCATGCCTCAACCCACGATCACAAGCACCCGCACAAGCACTAAGGTCACTTCGCGCCGATACAAACGATGCAGGTAGGTTTACGGGCGAGGGGGCCTTCTAGATTGCAGGTGGCCACGAAAAGTTTTCCGCCGTGAACCGTCACGCCGCCGTAGACCATACCGGGTGATTTGACGCTCGGGTCGGTGCCGAGGTCGAGCTTCCATTTGGGCAGGCCGTCCTTCAAATTGATCGCGTGAACACTGCCTTGCAAGTCCCCGATGTAAACCACCTCCCCGGCAATCGCCGGGGGCGCGAACAACGGGCCTTTGGCGTCGTAAATCCACCGCCGGTCGCCGTCCGTCAGGTTGTAGGCGCGGACTTTGCCGTCGGTTGCCGTCGTCACCGCAAGGCCGTCTGCGAGTGCCGCACAGGAGACGATGCCGCCGGGGACATCTTTCCGCCACTTCGGCTTGCCGGTCGCCAAGTCGAACGCGGCCAGGTCACCCTTCGCCCCTCTCAACTGGGTGAGGTAAAAGCCGACGTTGCACCCCGTGACGACGACCGTATCCCCCACGACGGACGCGCCGCCCCACGGGTTGAAGGCCAATAGTTTCATCCAAATCGTCTCGCCGGTTGCGGCGTTCAAACAGTAAAGGGCTTTCTCGCCGACCTTCTCTTTGTCCAGAAAACTGGTGCAAACCAGCACCTTATCGCCGACCACATACACCGGGGCATCCACGTGCCATTTCGCCTCGCCTTTCTTCCAAACGACCTTCGGCGCCGGCTTCAGCAGTTGATCTTCGCTCGGCGGAATGGCGAAATCGGGGTCGCGCTTTTTGTCGATTTCGTACTTCGCTTGCAGTTGCTTCCACCTCGCTTCTTGCAACACTTCGATGTCCGCAAGGGCGATGTCTTTGCCGTCGAGTGTCGCTTTCTCTAACTCCACGCAAATGACACCGGCGGACCCAGCGCCGATGTAAACTTTGCCGTTCGCAATCGTCGGCGCGCCTTCCAGGTGAACGAGTTCCCCCGGCATCGGCAGTTGCCACACCGGGCGGCCTTTGTCCGCCGTGAGGCAGTGCAAAATGCCACCGGCGTCCTGGTGCATCCCGTCGCCGAACACGACCAAGTTGCCACTAATCGCAGGCGAGGAGACCGACGCCGTCCGCAAGTACGGTGCCGATCGCAACCACGCGGGCTTGGCTTGGCCCTGGCTGTTCGCGGGGAACACGGCAATCGTGGGCCGGTTGAACGCACCTAACCCGGAGGTGTAAATGTTGTCCCCGATCGGCACCGGAGACGCGATGTAATGGTCCTGCGATTTCACCACCCACAGCACGTTCGGAATCGCCGGACCCGGTTGCGAATCCGTGTTCCCGGTGCGTTGCGGGTTGCCCCGAAACGTCGCCCACGGCGCCGTGTCCGCGCCGATGGATTCAGCACAGAGTGCAGCCAGAACGCAAAGTGAGAGTGCCAGTCCCCGGAGCAACATGATGCCATCCTTGTTGTGGTGTGTCGCCATCAGTCAAGCTTCACGGTCATCGGCGCAGTTGTGACGGTCACATCTTTCTCGCGTGTTTTGCCATCGGTAGTGCGGATCGCAAGTTTGTAATTGCCCGGTGCCAACACGAATCGTGGCACCAACCCTGAGTGCCCGCCACGACCGTCACCGCTGAAGGGTTGCGAGGACGCGACTCGTTTGCCGTCACTGTTTTTCACCGTGAGCAAGCCGCAGTTCGCTGGGACTTGCAGCGTGATCGGCGTCCCCTTGTTGGCTTCACTCAGACTACCAAACAGCACCGCAGAATCTTGGCCTTCGTTGGCGAGAATCAGATCAAGCCGGCCGTCGTTGTTCAAGTCCGCCCATGCCGCCGCTTGGGTGTTGAAGATCCGTTGAGTTAGGCCGATTTCAACGGATTTGTCCGTGAAGGTGCCGTCGCCGTTGTTGCGGAAATACCGATTCGGCCCCCGTAGTATGGTCACCAGCAAATCGGGTTTGCCGTCGTTATCGAAGTCACCCCACGCCGCACCGACGGCTTGCCCGGTCAGCGTGGCCAAGTCACCCGATTTCGCCGTCACGTCCGTGAACTTTCCGTTACCGTTGTTCTGGTAAAGCTTGCTCGCACCACCTGCTTGCGGGATGAACAGATCGACAAACCCGTCCCCGTTGAAGTCACACAACGCCGGGCCGACTTTACCCGGCTTATAGTGAATCCCCGCATCGGACTTCAACTCGAATTTGGTGCCCGTGTTGCGAAGCACGATGCCAGTCCCGGCCCCGAACAACACGTCCGGTTTGCCGTCGTTGTCAAAGTCGGCGACGCAAAGCGAATCCCCTTTCAGGTCTGCTGTCAACCCGGTGTCACCCAACCCCCACGCAGCGGAAACGTCCTCAAACCATGCCGCTCCTGCGAATGCGGCTTGGCCGGCGGCGAAGTAGAAGGCGTACTGGTTTTCCGCATTGCAGATCTTCAACAGGAGATGGTTTTTGCCGGGCTTCAGCTTGAGAGTCAGCAACGCTTGATCGGCGGCACACGCCCGATTCACGTTCTCGGCGTGTAACTTTTCCCCGTTCAGCCACACTGTCAACGTGTCGTCACTACCCAACGAAATCGGTAGTTCCGTGGTCGTGGCCACTTCAATTTCTCGGGACAAGTACGTGGCACAGTTGTTGCCGAACTCCGTTAGGTCGTTCACCGTGCCGTCTTTGTAATCCTTCTTGACCCAGCGAATGTCGGCGTCCCGTTTGCCTTTGTGAACCGTGTTCAAGTTCGGGATAGGTTCGGCTTCCGGTGGAAATGCAAAGTCAAAATTCTTCTGCGGGCCGTCCTTGTGCCGGAACGGGCCGACCGCGTGCCACGGGCCGAACTTGGGCGGAACAAGCTTCAAAACCGCGTTATCGGGCCGCTTGTTGCGGTACAGCCGTAGGCCGTGGAAGCCGTTGGCGAGCAGAATATCCGGCTTGCCGTCGCCGTCGAAGTCGCCCCACGCGGCTGCGGTCAGGTTGTACGCGGCTTCCTTGGGCAGCAGCCGAGAGTCGTCACGAAACTGCCCTTTGCCGAGGTTCGTGTAAAGCTTCGGTCCCGTCGGCGTCGCTAACAACAAGTCGGGTAAGCCATCGCCGGAGTAGTCTGCCCACACTGCCGAACGAGCGCCGCCGATCAAGCCGGGCAGTGAAACTTCCGTGAACGCATCGCCGCCGTTTTGCAATAACAGGACGCGATTCGCCCCGACAAAGCAAATGTCCGGTTTGCCGTCGCCGTCGAAGTCCACCACCGACGTGGAGAGCGTGTCCGCTTCGACACGACCCAGCGCCGCGAAGCGGTCGAACCCGGCCATGCCTGCCAATCGCCGAATGTCTTCGCCACCCCATCCTGTGAAGTCACGTTTCGGGTTGTAGTCTTGAATCTTCAGCGAAACCTTCATCCGTTGCACCTTCGCGGTCTTCTTGTGCAACGTTTCTTTGTCGCCGTCCATGAGGCACGGCACGATGACTTCCTTGCCCGCAACGATGTCCGTCACCAGACCCGGAAGCTTGTCCACTTTGCCCGAATAGCTTCGCAACAGAAACGGTTCGCCGTGCGACATGCCCCACCATTCGCCCTGTGGATAGGCTTGATACCACGTCACGCCGATGTACGTTTCGCTGGCCGAACCGTTGTGAAAGAAGATGGCCGTCTTGCCGACTTCCGCCCACTTCATGACCTCTTCCCACTCCCCCGCCCGCAGCCCGTTCTTGCCGATGTTGTGCTTAATCACCTCGTGCGGGTGCTTCCCCTTTAAGTCCGCGACCTTCTGATAAATGATGAGGTTGGTCTGCCTATCGACCTTGGTCACGACCATCGAACAGACCACCACCGATTGCGAAATGACCGCGCCCAACGACAACGGTGCTTCGACGTAAGCCGACCCCGGTCGCACTACGATCAGCACCCAGAGGCACGCAACAACGACTGCGGTTCGCATGATGAAATCCCTTACTTTTTCTCAAGGCGTTCCGTCGCGGCTTTGGCCCAAACGCTGTTGGCAGGGGCTACTATCAGCAGCTTACGCAGCAGCGTTTCGGCTTGGTCCGGCTTACGATCGTCGGTGAACGCGCGGGCGGCTTCGAGCATCGCGGCATAGCCCAGTTCGGGGAACGCTTCGTAGGTATAGGGCACCAGTTGATACGCGGTCGCGGCTTCGGCAAAACGTTTCTGGGCATGCCGACAGTGGCCGATTTGAAGCTGGGCCTTCGCCGCAATTTCGGTTTGGGTTGCGGCTATGACGGCTTGATAGGCGATCACCGCGTCATCGAATTTGCCTTGGTTTTGCAGTGTTCCCGCAATCCCGTAGCGAGCGTCCAGCGCGAACGGGTTGCCCGCACCGAAGCGTTGAATCATCACGTCAAACACTTGGCGCGCCGGTTCCGATTGCTTCGTTTCGCTGAGTGATTGCCCCAACCGAAGCATCGCCCGGTCGCTCACGTTGTCGCGGTTGTGGAACTCGCCTTTGTCCCGGAACACCGTCAGTTTGCTAATCGCTTTCGGGAAATCCCCCGCCGCGTAATAGCAGTCACCCGCCCGGTACAGTGCCTGGGCGATGTACGGCGACTTGGCGTTCGTGGCGATGGCTTCAAACTGATTCGCCGCTGCCGTGTAGTCTTTCTTGGCAACCAAACTCGCTCCCAGCCGCAGTCGAATGCGTTCGGTCGTGTCCGGTGTTACGGGGCGATCTGCCGGTTCTTGATCCAGCGCTTCCTTGAGTAGTACGATAGCCCCGTCGTGATCGCCACGCTCCGCGAGGAGTTCGCCGAGTTCGTACCGGGCGTCCACTGACATCGCGGTGTCACTGAACTCTTCGATCAACCGTTTGTAGGCAATGTGGGCGCGTTTTTCGTTTGGTCGAAGCTCATGACTCGGTTGATCGCGTGCTTTGGCGACTTCGCCATCCGCGATGGTTCGCCATGCCCACGCGCTGTCGTAGTACATGCGGGCACGGGCTTCGGCGGTGGGCAATGCAGTTTTGAACTGCTCCGCACGGAGGTACAGTTGGTCCGCAGCTTCGACGATCATCTGCCGCCCCTGACCGATGGTTTGCAGCGCCGCGTTCTTCTTGGCGTTGTCGTTTCCTGCTTGGTTTACGGCTTGCTGTCCCACTTCAATTCCCTTGCGCCCCTCTGCAATGCGGCATTGCCCGCTTCGTAGCACGGCTTCGGCTGTGATCGGCTTGCCAGGGGCTTGTTGCACAATTTGCTCGAAGAGCGGTCGGGCGTCGGTCGGCTTCCCGGTCTCAAAAATGGAGACCGCGTGGTGGTACTTCAAAAGTGTGGCCCACTCCAACCGTTCGGGGTCTTTGGCAAGATCGGCGTCGTACCGGTTGCGGGCTTCCTCCAACACCTTGACCGCTTCGACGGGTTGATTCTGCTCTCGATGCAGCGTCGCCAAATACAACGCGGCCAGTGGTGCGATGGGGTGGTTCTTGAGTTCCTCCCGTTGGCTGAAGGCACGGAGATCGTTCATCGCGCCGCCCCGGTCACCGTACAGCGCGCGGACCTTGGCGATCTCAAGTATGGCTTGCCCGGCGAGCGGATCTTTGGTGTAGTCCTTGTTCAATTTTTCGAAGGCTTCGCGGGCTTTGGTGAGCGTCTGGTTGCGTTCATTCTGGTCGGCGAGTGTGGCCCCGAGTCGCTTCAAGCAATGCCCAAGTTTCAGTAGTGAGGCCGGTGCTTCTGGTGCTTTGGCATTCGCCGCCACGAAGCTTTCGAGCAACCCCACCGCCAGCGTTAGTTTTTCGCGGATCTGGTTTTCTTGCAGCGCGTCATCGGCTTTCGTCGGCGCTTGGCGGATCAAACAATCCGCAAGGAGATAGCTAGATGAAGCCAGTTCGCCGGTGCGGTCCGGTGCGGGGATGGCGTCGAACGACTTGACCGCCTCTTCGAGATTGCCAAGTTGCGTGTAGCAGATGCCCATGCCGTACCGGGCGTAATGGACGCGCTCGAACTCCGGGTACTTGTCCACCACTTCCTTGTACTTCGTCGCGGCTTCCTCGTACCGCTGCTTCAACTCGGCGGCACGGTTCTTGTCCTTGGTGATGGCAACCGCCTGGGCGAAGATGTTTTCCGCCTGACGAAACAACACTGCCGGTGTCAGCGTGCTTTGCGGGAACAGCCGTCGAAATTCATCGCACCGCTGACCGGAGCGATCCACTTGCCCTGCCGCCCCGAGCGCGGCCCCGAGCCGTTGCAACAACTCTTCACGCCGGTTGGGTAGCGATTGATCGTTCCAAAGTGTCTCGTAAATGCCTGCTGCTTCCTTGAACTGCTTCACCGATTGTTGGGCGTCCGCCAGTTCAAACAGCATCTCATGCCGACGGATTTTCGCTTCCGGTTCTTGCCCGGTCAGTTGGTTCGCTTTATCCGTCGCACTTTTCAGCGTGGCGATGGCGGCCTTCAACTTGTTATCACGGTCCGTTGTGTTGGCGGGGTCCGCGAGTGTCGCTAACCCCAGTTGTGCTTTGCCCAGCCAGAACAAGGCTTGGTCCGCAAGCCGTGGCGTCTTGTCCGGGATCGGCGCCAGCAACTTCGTTGCTTCGTCGAATTGCTTCAACTGCACGAGGCAAAACCCGGCACGCAGTGTTGCATCCGGTGCGAGTGGCGATTGCGAACTGTCTTTCAAGAACGTCTGGAACTTCGCCAACGCTTCCGGGAACTTCCCCGCTTCGTAATTCAGACACGCCCCGTGAAACGCCGCCCCCGCGACGTATTCCGGCGACGGAGTCTTCGTCAACGATTCGAGGCGCGCTTTCTCGAACGGATTGTTCTTGAAGCGATCCGGTTGCTTCAACGCCTCCGGTGCGTCCTTCCTGGCCCGCGTGTAATTCGCAAGCACCGCGTCGTAATGCACCGCCGCTTCCGCTTGCTCCCCGCCCAGGTGCATGACCCGGCCCACCAGATACTCCGCGTGAATCCCAAACGCCGGGTCCGTGAACGGCGAAACTTGGTTCAATGACCGCCCCGCATTGGCATAGTCCTTGTCCAGAAAGCACGCGAGGCCGTGATAATACAGCCCCAACTTGCGGTGCTTGTTCTTGGCAAACGCCGCGTCCTTCGTGAACGGTTCACACGTAGCGCGGGCTTCCTTCACTTTGTTCTGGCGTAACTCCATCTCCGCAACATCACACCGACACCGCGCCGCCCAATCGTCGTTCTTCTGGCCTTGGTACACGTCGCGCGCCGTGTTGAACGCTTGTTGGGCTTGGGCAAAACGCTGATTCGCCGCCTGCGGGTTAGCCGTGTTTAATCCCAGCGCCCGATGACTCACGCCCAACAAGTAAAGTGCCTGCCCGCGATCGACGAACCCGCCATCCCCACTCGGCCCCTTCAGGTTGTCAATCGCTTTGGCGAAGTCTTGTTCCGGCGAATTGATGAGACACAACGCCAACCCAAACCGTGCCGCGTTGGCCTGTGGCGTGTTACCAAACTTCGTGACCACGTCCTGAAATCGCTCCCGCGCGAACGGCAAGTTCCCCTCGGCATACCCCTTGCGTGCCGCCGTCAGCATCACCTCCGCCTGCTGGTCCGCCAGCATCGGCTGCTGAGCGAACACCGACGCCGAGAGCAACATCCCAACGGCCACGCCGTGCCAACCAAGTCGCATCATAAGTCAGGAAACTCCCGAATGAAACCGCGAACAGCAGTTAGACGTTCCGGTCGCAAATCAGTTCCAATTCTAACGATTCGAGAGGGGATCGCCGCTACAGAAAATGCAGTAGGTTCAACACGTCCGCTCATTCCCCCTGTGAACAGCGCTGGATCGCGTTGTGTAATCGCTCATCATGACTGGCGAGGGATTCTCTCAAGTGCAGCAGGATTGGCAGTAGCCGCGAGTCCGCGAGTTCCGCAGCTGCGTCAAGAACGTTGTCGCCGTCTTCGTGCGAGTGCCACACGGACAACTCGCGGATCAGAGGTTCCATGACACGCTCATCACGTCGCCGCGCGAGTCCCATGAACGCTTCTCCCCGGACGGTATCGTCGGGGTCGGTTGTCGCTTGGAGCAGTGCGTTGCGGATTTCTGGATTGTCGGCTTCGATTTGGCTTCCGACCCAAAAGTGGCCCAATCACGAACTTCCACAACAGTGTCCGTCGTGAGTTGAATCAGCGTGTCGTTCGCAATTTGATTTTGCAAGTTGGCGAGTGCGAAAGCGACGCCGCAACGGATTCGATCACTTGGATGTGTGGCAAGCTTGGCAAGTTCGTCTGCCGCTCGGTTATCGTTTGTATGCCCCAATGCAATACAAGCGGCGTAAATGATTTCTTCGTCCGCTTGCGAACGCAACAACGGGAGGAGGACATCCACGCACTCGTTCGGGAAAGTACGGTCCGGCACGCCGAGTTGTCCCAAGATGTTCGCACCAAGTGTTTTCTCAACAACGCAATCGCTCTGGCAAAGTGACCGTGCCGCCTCAAACACATCCCACGACCCGCGTAGGTGCAAAATCACCACGTACTCCCAAGCAACGTCCTCGTCTGGCTCGATCAGAGCGAGCGAAATGAGTTCGTTCGCTGTACGCGGGTCGTTCTGGGCAGCGCGAATCCGCTCGTGCAGTGCAATTTCCCAGTCGTCCATGAGTAGCCCCCTTCATTAGTGGCTCGTTCGCTCAGACTCCCCATCGCACACAATCACGTGGTGAGCTTCCGCCCAGGTGGGCGGTTCGCATTTGGCGGCCAGTTCCCGGATCACGGTTTCGGGGACGTTGCGGCCACGGGCTTTGTTCTGGCGAAAGATTACCGTGAGCGGTGGTTCGATGTACACGATCTCGATTCTCGCATCGTAGTCTGCAAACAGGTCGATCCAGCGTTGCCTTGTTTGGCGAAGCAAACTCGTGGCGTTGAAGGCGAACGAGGTCCGGGCACGTAACAGTTCGCGGCACCGCTCTCGGGCCAGTTGAATTACTTCGCCTTGGTTGTCGGTCGCATCGACATCAAGTTCACCCCGAATGTCATCGAGCGAAACAACCGGCAGCGTGGGCCGGTGCCGTGCCAACCACGTGTCCTTACCGCTGCCCGGCAACCCGGACATCATCGTGACCACACACCGATATTCTTCATGCGGCGTGAAGAACCGATTCGCGTCCGGTTGGCGAAAGTACAGAAACCGCGCGTGGTCGTTGGCGAATCGGTACAGGTGCGTGAAGCAATCGTTTTCCTCCGCCATCATCTTCCAAAGGTAGAGATTCTCTTCGGGGCGAGTCTGCTCCGTCGAAGCACGGCCTCGGGCGTCCGCCAATGTGAAAAGGTGCAGGAGCTTGTTGTTCACCCACCACGAGTGTGTGATGACTTCCCGGTTCGGGTCCGGCTTTTCCAGCAGGAACACCGGGCGACCGTGGAACCGAACCATCCGCGCAACCTCTTCTCGGATCAGCAACGGACACCCAAGATCGCGCAGCACCGCCCGCGCGAGTTGTTCCCCTTTGACGGAGTGTTTGGGCGATCGAATCCGCCCCGTCTCGGGGTCCAAGTGCGATGTCAGCGGCTTGGCCGAGTCATGAAACAGCGCCGTGAAGATCAACACGGTTCGTTCGTCGTCACGGAGCGACGACCACTCCGCAAGTTGCGGCAGTTGCCGACTGACCATTTTCGTGTGGGTCCACACGTCCCCTTCGGCGTGCCACTCCGCATCTTGTTGGCAGTCGGCCATCGCACGACACCACGGCTGGTCGTTCGACCACGCCAGGATGTCGTCGAGTGTTGCCTGTGACAATGAATCCCACGTCATGACCAAATCTCCGCCCCGTCCGCCAGTAGATTCGGCACCATCGCCTGATGCTGCCAGTGTTCGCTCAGCTTGACCCGTTCGACGAATTCGGGCCGCACCAGTTTCGCACGACCCGTCACCCGCCCACCCGCTTCCGTCCGGACGTAGACGCCTTCCATGACGTTGTCGATCTGCCCGGTCAGCGGGTTATCAAATGCACTGTCGAATTGCGACCGGGTGATGCACCCCCGAAGTTGCTCCTCGGTCAAGGCACCCCGGTGCAACACGGGTACCGTCCACATGCCGGTTCCCGTCAGCATCGCCAGCCGCGTTTCCAGATCGAGGAAAACACCCATCTCCTTGTCGTAGATGTCAAACTCGAAGAAGTAGTGCGGCAACGCATGGTAGTGAACCGAGTGTTTCGCGTAGAGCCATTCTCCGAACAGGATGAATCGGTTCGCCAGCATGTCCTCCAGAACTGGACGCTTCCCGGTCGTCCACTGCTTGAAAAGGTCGTACTGGGCGTGCATCCCGGATGTGATCTCATGACCTCGACATTGCAGGACCATTTTGCCACTCGACGCGAAATGGATGCCGACGTTCGTGCCGTCCAACTTCTCTTCAACGACTAACGACGGGTCGATGAGGAACGTCGCGGAATCCCGTGCGGATAAGTGCTTGTCGTCATCCGTTCCGCGAGAACCAAACAAGTGCGGCGTTCGCGGATACTTAACAAAATCATCGCGTGACGCACCCATGTCGTTCTCCTTCGTGCCAGTGGATTCACGAGAAGACACATTCGATGGGCGAAGGTTCGGACGAGATGCACTGTAGCAGTAACTGCCCCAACTATTCCCCAGCGTCGCCGAGTTTGTTGCCGCTGATGCCGCCGCGTTTGTGTTCTTGCTGTTGCTTGTAGACGGCGAGGTCGCGGCGGAGCTTGGCTTGGTGTTCGTCGCGCATTTCGCGGTAGATGGCGAACCAGTAGCGGCGGGTGGCGATCGCGTCAATGAGGGCTAGCCCCAGCAACCCGAACACCAGGACCACGACCACGATCCAGTACACGCCCCAGAAGCGAACGAACTGCTTTTGCTCGTCCGTCGGTGGCGGCTTGGGTGCGTCCGGGTCTTGGTCGTCCGCAACAACTTTCGGTGCGGCCAACGCATCGGCTTCCCGCTCCATGCCGGAGAGATAGGCACCCGCAATCATCCAGCCAATGCACATTAACACCAGTGCGGTGAGTAAGCGCCGTCGGTAACGATTGCGTAAGTAATTGGCTTCGTCGCTCGGCACGTGCTTGCGCGTTTTCAACGTCCGCAGCCCGCGGATTTGCACCGCCCCCGTCACGATGCCCAACGTGAACAACCCCGCCGCTAGTGCCAGCGCCATTGCCATTGAGTTGTTCATGGGTTGTGTTCCGATCAATCGGCGTTACGACATTGTGCCCTGAAGGGCAACGCCGTGAAGGAATTTTACCGGCCCGGCACCTTCAGGATTTTACAGAGTTTCTCCCAGACTTCTGCTAGATGCACGCGGATATTGGGCAGGCCGTGGTTTTTCTTGGCGGGGTTGTGCAGGTCGGATTCGACGACGTTCGCGGAGAGTTGGTCTTCACTTCCTCGCTCTCGGGTCGGCAAGTCCGGCTCGGGGGCTTATACTTGAGACATGGACGCGATGCGGACGTTTCTTTTTTTGGGGACCGGCACTTCCGTTGGGGTGCCGATGATCGGGTGCGAGTGTGCGGTTTGCACATCGACCAATCCGCGCAACAACCGGACGCGCAGTTCGGTCCTGTTGAAACTCCCCGCCGGGAATTTGCTCATCGACACCACGCCCGAACTCCGGGTGCAATTCCTGCGCGAAAAAATACCCATCGCCCACGCCGTGCTTTACACGCATTACCACGCGGACCACTTGTTCGGCCTGGATGATGTGCGGTTGTTCCCCAGAAAACTCGGCGGTTCGTTGCCGATTTACTGCACGGACGATGTCGAAGAAGTGGTGCGGGCGACCTTCAGTTACGCCTTTCACGCCCAGACTGCTGACTTGCCCGCCGGGATTCTGCCGAAGCTCGAATTTCGCCGCATCACAACTGCCCCGTTCGAGGTTCTCGGGCAACGGGTCACGCCGATTCCGCTCATCCATTCGCGGTTCGACGTGCTCGGCTTCCGGATCGACAACGTGGCCTACTGCACGGACGTGAGCAAAATCCCGGACACCAGTTGGCCACTGTTGGAAGGCTTGGACGTGCTGGTGCTGGATGCCTTAAAACCCGGCACCCCGAACCCCGCCCACCTGAGCGTGGACCAGGCGTTGCAAGTGGTGGACCGGGTCCGCCCGCGCCAGACGTACTTCACGCACATGGGCCACGAGATGGACTACGACCAACTGACCCGCACTCTACCGGCAGGGGTGTCACCGGCTTACGATGGCCTACAATTTCTCTTCTAACTTGGAACCATTCCTTTCACCACGAATCAGACGAATAGAACGAATGAAATCTGGATAGCCAAATATTGTGTGGACCTCTTCGGGATCGGTTGACCGGCTCCTAACTCGTTCGATGTCAACATTGTTTGTGTTATTCGTGTTATTCGTGGTGAAATATCTGGCCGAACTACCACACGACGAGGGTTCCATCGGATGACTGAGGCACCGGCTGATCTGGTTCATCGTTTACGGTTGCATGGCCAAGAACACCTGCTCCACGGCTGGTCGGCGCTGTCGCCCGCCGCACGCATTGCGTTCGTCGATCAACTGGCCGGAATTGACTTCGCCGAACTGGAAGCACTCTACAACCGGCGAAACGAACCGCACACGGTCTTGCCGAGCCGGGAGCAAATTGCGCCGTTACCAGTCGAAGACTGCGCCAGCATTCCAGATTCTGCCATCAAACGTGGCGAAGCCGCGTTGCGGGCCGGGCAAGTGGCCGCCCTCGTGGTGGCCGGGGGGCAGGGCAGTCGGCTGGGGTTCGAGAAACCCAAGGGGATGTTTCCGATCGGGCCGGTCAGTGGGGCGAGTCTGTTTCAATTTCACGCGGAGAAAGTACTAGCTTTGTCTCGTAAGTTCGGCGCCCCGATGCCACTGCTCGTGATGACCAGCCACGCCACGCACGCCGAGACCGAAACGTTCTTTCACGACAATTCCTTCTTTGGTTTGGCGATTGAACAAGTGACGTTCTTCCAGCAAGGCACGATGCCCGCGTTGGACTTGGCAACCGGACATCTGCTACTTGAAAAGCCTGGCACGCTATTTCTGTCGCCCAACGGCCACGGTGGCACCTTGACGGCGCTGGCCGATTCCGGCTTGCTGGCGGACTTAAAAGCACGCGGCGTGAAGCACGTTTTTTATTTCCAAGTCGATAACCCGCTCGTGGCGATTGCGGACCCGGCGTTCGTGGGACGGCACATCGAAACGGATTCGGAAGTCTCCTCGAAGGTGGTTTTTAAGGAACGCGCGGAGGAAAAAGTTGGCGTGCTGGCCCTCGTCAACCACCGTTGTGGCATCATCGAATACTCGGACTTGCCCCGCGATCTGGCCGAAGGACGGGATGCTGACGGCATCCTGCAATATCGGGCGGGCAGCCCGGCGATTCACGTATTCAGCGTACCGTTTTTGGAACGGGTCACCAGCGGCGCGGAGCGACTGGCGTTCCACACGGCCCGCAAGAAAGTGCCCCACTTCGACGGGAAAACCGGAACCACGACGAACCCCCAGAGTGAAAATGCCCTAAAATTCGAGCTATTCGTGTTTGATGCGCTACCCCATGCCGAGCGCTGGCTTGCCGTCAGCGTGAACCGTGACGACGAGTTCGCCCCACTGAAGAATGCCACCGGCACCGACACGGAAGCAACCGTCAAGCAAGCCATGTCCGACCTCGCCGCCCGGTGGTTGCGACAAGCCGGTGTCACCGTGCCAACTGGCACCAGTCCACCGATTGAAATTTCCCCGTTGTTCGCGTTAACCCCCGACGAATGCGCGGCGAAGCTGCCGCAGGGGTTCACGATCACCGGGCCGACTTTGCTGCGAGAGTGAGCACAGCTAGATTCTCAGGATGGAAGTACGAAGAATCCACCGCAGAGACGCAGAGAGCGCAGAGCAGAAAAGAATTCAACTTTTGGCTTTCTCTGCGACCTCTGCGTCTCTGCGGTAAAATTGATTTTTTGTACCGATCCTGTGTCGGTAACACCCATGACAATCCATACTTTAGTAGATGAAAACGGAGACCGTTGATGCTTCACGCGATGATTATGGCTGGTGGTGGTGGGACGCGGTTTTGGCCGCGGAGCCGGAACGCGCGGCCCAAGCAGTTCCTGGCGTTCTCGGGTGATCGCACCTTGTTGCAAGGCACGTTCGACCGCATCGACGCGCAGATTCCTGCGGAACGCACCTGGGTGATTACCGGGGATAGCCACCGTGATGAAGCCTCCAAGCAACTGCCGGAATTGCGACACGACCAAGTCGTCGGTGAGCCGTTTGGCCGCGACACCGCTGCGTGTATCGGCCTCGGGGCGGCGTTGATTGCCCAGACCGACCCGCACGCCACGATGATCGTGATGCCCGCCGACCACGTGATCGAACCCGTCGCCGAGTTCCAACGCGCCGTCCACGCCGCCGCCCAATTCGCCGAAGAATTTCCCAACGCGCTGCTGACCTTCGGCATCCCGCCGACCTACCCCGCAACGGGTTACGGTTACATCCAGCGTGGACCCCGTCAGGGTGAGCGACAAGGCGTTGTCATTAACAAGGTGCAGGCTTTCAAGGAAAAACCCGACCCGGACACCGCCGAGACGTTCCTGGCGTCGGGCGACTTTTACTGGAACAGCGGCATCTTCGTGTGGAAGGCCGCGACCATTCTGAACGAACTCCGCAAGAACCGCCCGGCCCTGTCAGCCGCGATTGACCGCATCGCCGCCGCGTGGCCCACGCCGAAGCGTGATGAGGTGTTCCGTCACGAATACGAAAACCTCGAAAAGATCAGCATCGACTTCGCGGTGATGGAGAAGGCCCCGGAAGTGATGGTGATTCAAGCGCCCTACCAGTGGGACGACGTGGGCAGTTGGCTCGCCCTCGAACGCCGCAACCCGCAAGACGCGGACGGCAACACCATCCTGGCCACGCACTGTGGTATCAACACGACGCACTCCGTCATCGTCGGCGACACGGGCAAGCTCATCACCACCATCGGCGTGAGCAACCTGCTCATCATCCAAGACGGCGACGCGATTCTTGTGGCCGACCGCCGCGAGGAAGCGACCGTGAAAGACATCGTGGCGAAGCTCAAAAAGGGCGGCCTGGAGCGGTACCTATGAGTGCCGACGAAGTGATACCGCCAACCGAACCCGTGGCGGGTTTCCCCACCCACGGCCGTGTCGTGGGCATCGACCACGGCACGGTTCGCATCGGGTTGGCGGTGTGTGACGCGGAACGGCGGATCGCGTCGCCGTTGGAAACCTACACCCAACGCGGCCAGCCGCACGACACGGTGTTTTGGCAAAAGCTTGTCCCGAAGGAATCGGTCGTCGGGTTCGTCATCGGGTTGCCGATTCATTTGAGCGGCGAGGAAAGCGTGCAATCCGAAGCGTGCCGCAAGTTCGGCGCGTGGCTCCACGACCTGACGAATCGCCCCGTTGCGTTCTGGGACGAACGCTTCACTAGCGCCGCCGCCGAAGACTTTTTGCTCGAAGCCGGCCTCACCAACAAAAAGCGCAAAAGCCGCCGCGACCGCGTCGCCGCGCAACTCATCCTGCAAGCCTTCCTCGACGCCGGCTGCCCCGCCGGTGGCTGATTCAAAAGTCGTTTCACCACAGAGGGCACGGAGAGCCACAGAGTAAGAAAAAATAATTGATTTGGCTTTCCTCGGTGGCTCTCCGTGCCCTCTGTGGTGAAACGACTTTTCCGGATTTTGATATGCTCCTCTCACCATGACCGAACGTGAATTTGCCACCGATGTTGTTGACCGCCTCCAGCGTGCCGGGTATCAGGCGCTGTGGGCGGGGGGGTGCGTGCGGGACGAGTTGCTGGGGTTCACGCCCGCTGATTATGACGTGGCGACCGATGCGCGACCGGAGCGGGTGAAGGGACTGTTTCGGCGGTGTCATTCGTATGGGGCGAGCTTCGGGGTGGTCGAAGTTCTCGGGCCGCGTGGGGTGGATGGCGAATGGCTGAAGGTGCAAGTGGCGACGTTCCGGAGTGACGGCACGTACTCCGACGGTCGCCGTCCGGACGCGGTCACGTTTTCGTCGCCGGAAGAAGACGCGCAGCGACGGGACTTCACGATCAACGGCATGTTCTACGACCCGGTCACGAAGCAAGTGATTGACTACGTCGGCGGGCAGGCGGATTTGCAGTTGCGGGTGCTGCGGGCGATCGGCAACGCGGCGGAGCGGTTCGCCGAAGACAAGTTGCGCATCCTCCGTGCCGTGCGCATGGCAGCACGATTTGACCTGGCGTTCGACCCCGCGACGATGGATTCAGCGAGGCAAATGGCGGGTGAAATTCGCGTCGTGAGTGCGGAGCGAATTGCGGAGGAACTCCGCAAGATTCTGACCAATCGGCATCGGGCGCGCGGCTTTCAACTGCTGGGTGAGATGCACCTATTGCAGGCGATTTTGCCGGAGCTTGAACGCTCCACGGAGTCGATTCAAGCGCGACTGGAAGTCCTTGCCGGGTCCACGTGGCCGACACCGCAACCGATCACGTTTGAATTGGCGTTTGCGGTGATGTTGCACGACGTGAGTAGCCGCCAAACGTCGGCGATTGCGAAGCGGTTGCGGTTGTCGAATCAAGAAGCGGATCGACTCGTGTGGCTGATCGACAAGTGCCAATCACTACACAATGCCCCGACACTGCGGATGAGCCAATTGCAGCCGATTCTTGTTCACCCCGGCATCGGCGAACTGCTGGCACTGCACCGAGCGGATGCGCTGGCAACGGGGCGAAGTCTGGCAGAGATCGAGTTTTGTGAATCGTTGCTGCGCAACACTCCGCCGAACGAACTGAACCCGCCGCCGCTCATCACGGGGGACGATCTTCAAGCCGCCGGGATGAAGCCAGGGCCGCAATTTAAGCGGATTCTCGATGCGGTTCGGGACGCCCAACTGAACGGTGAAGTCACGACAAAGGCTGATGGTCTAAATCTGGCATCGCAACTTCAGCGCTGAAACGTTCTCTCCCTTTGGTTGCAAGGAAGTTAAAGCTTCCATCCCACCCCGGCCCTCCCCACACGGGATTTTTCCGGTCTCCCCCCGCTTGCGGGGGGATTAAGGGGGGTCAAAGCTTCCACCCCACCCCGGCCCTCCCCGCAAACGGGGAGGGAGGAAGAGGCGATCCGTGCGCTGAAGACTTCCGGTTCCGCTACGATCGGAACCACCTTCGAGCCGAACAGCACGTGGGTCCACCAGAAGCCGATCAGCGTTTGAAACGTCCGCGGCACTTCCCAGAGTGACACCTTGCTGTCACCACCCAACCGGGGCCGGTGCGTGACCGGCACTTCGACCACACGGTAGCCCAGTTGCCGGGCACGGGTCAGCATCTCCGTGTTGACGAAAAAGCCGCGACTTTCGGGCATCAGATTGGTCAACGCTTCACGCCGAAAGACCTTCAAAGCACAATCGCAATCCCGAACCCGTGTGCCCAAAAAACTTCGGGCCAGCCAGTTGTAACCGCGTGAGAGGAACCGCCGCCGCCACGGGTCTTTTCGCTTGACACGCCACCCGACCACAATCGGCGATTGGGATGTCCGCCGGACCAGTTCACCGAGTTCGAGTAAATTAAATTGACAGTCCGCGTCCGAGAAGGCGATGCGGTCAAACGTCGCCGCTTCAAACCCGGTTCGCAGAGCCGCGCCGTACCCGTAATTTTCGCTGTGGCGAATCAACCGGACGTTCGGTCGGTCCGCGATCATCTCGCGCACCAGCCCCACGGTCCGGTCCGAACTCCCGTCATCCACCACGATGATTTCATAGTCCCGGAACTGCTGCCGTAGCGCGGAATCGGCTTCGACGATTGCCGATTCAATCACCGCATCTTCGTTGAATGCCGGCAGAATCAGGCTGACGGGTTGGGACGAACGAGTAGTCAATCGGTCCGCGTCCATGCGGGTCACCTCGTGCGAATCGGTCAAAGGGCGACCCGCAGAGTACCGCGCCGAACAAACGAGGTAAAGACGGGTTCGGTTCTCGATAAACTTTGTGAAACTTTCCGGTTTTGCGCGACGCGCACCCGACTTGGGCGGCAGATGATACATGAGGGGTGACGATGGCTAGCCAACCGGCGAGCGGGCTTTTGCGTTTGATCGGCGCGCACGACCCAGTTTGCGAACTGGCCGATGCCGACTTGCTCGCCCGCTTCCATGCCCAGCGGGAACAGCGGGCGTTCGGGGAATTGGTGCGTCGGCATGGGCCGATGGTACTGGGGGTGTGACACCGGGTCGTGGGAATGTCCGCCGATGCGGAGGATGCGTTCCAGGCGGTGTTCGTGGTGCTGGCCCGCCGGGCGGGGGACGTTCGGCAGCCCGAGTTGCTCAGCCACTGGCTCTACGGCGTGGCCTACCGCATCGCCCGGAAGGCGAGGCGAATCGCGGCCCGGCAACGGGGGCGTGAGGTTCCGATGGCGAACGTGCCGGAGCAAATCGAGCGACCACACGAAGCGTTCCCGGAGTTGGCGGGGATTCTGGACGAAGAACTCGCCCGACTGCCGGAGTGGTATCGGCTGCCGATCGTGCTGTGTGATTTGCAAGGATTGTCGCGCACCGAAGCGGCCACGCGGCTGGGCATTCCCGAAGGCACGCTGAGTAGCCGACTGGCCAACGGGCGCAAGAAGCTCGCCGACCGACTAACGAATCGCGGCATCACGTTGGCCGCACTCACCCTGTTCCTGACCGACCAAGTGCGGGCCAGTGTTCCCCACCGACTGCTCGATGCGACGATCGAAACGGCCATGACCACCGCCTTCGGCGGCACGGTCTCGGCGGCTATTACCCAACTGGCTTACGAAGGACTTTTCACCATGAAAAAGCTGCTGATAGTCGCGGTCGCCATCTCGATGACGACGGTCGGCGTCGTCCTCACCACGATCTCCGCCGACGACAAGAAAACCGCACCCGTCGCCAAAGCGGAAGTGAAGAAAGAAGACGCGAAAGAAGTGCCGCAACCCAAAACGCGGGTGGAGTGGTCGAAACCAAGGATGATCGGCCACCACGACCTTGACGGATCAGCAACAAAAATAATCTGGGGCGGTGACGCCAAGTCGCCGTACTTGTTTGTTGAAGAACGAAATACGTCCGATGAGAACGATCCCGGACGTGTTCACGTCTATCGCCTACGAGATGAAAACGTGGTGACCTCGCATACGCTGTCCCGCGACCATCATTTAGTCGATGTGTTTCAGAATGAACCGGCGTTTGTGACCCGACGAATCGAATACGGTGGGGCCACTGCTGTCCGCGAGCTTCGATACTACGAGTCAAAGCTCAAGCTAGACGGGATGTCGAAAAACATTGGTCTCGTCGAGATTAAACTGGGTCAGGTCCGTGAGGAACCAAATTCATTTCGACCCCGGAACAACTGGGTTGATCCGAAAAGACCTGGATCGGTAGACCCGATGACATTTGACACTCAAGCAAGTGAAGTCTTCCATCTGTCTGCGGACGCGCGGGGTATTTGGAACATTTACAACGAAGTGAATGAGAGGAAAGTGGTTGTCAAAGCCGGTCTGCGTCTGTTGCACCCAATAACCGGGGATGAACTCAAGCGACTCCCCAGTGCCGACGCAAGCTACATGGAGCGTGAAAGTTACGTATATAGTGATCATGTTGCAATCGGTCACACGACGGCGAAAAACAGTGCAAGTACATCTGTAACCTGCTGGAACCTGGAAAAAGGCACAATCAGTTGGCAAATCCCATCCCTGCCTGATCTGCGAGCAGCAGTAAGCTCTACAGTTTCTGCCGATGGGAACACAGTCGCTACTGCTTACGAAATGAGCGATCGACGTACATACAACGAGAAAGTGACCGAGCTTAGTGCGGCTTATCAGCGAGATACCGGTGCAATAATAGAGTATGCAAAGAAAGCGACCCGAGATGAAACCGAGAAACGGACCAAAGAAATTCGCACGAAATGGAACGAGTCATTCAGTGCGTTTGAAGATAAATATCCAAATGTTGTCATTCGAGTTGTCAATACGGTAACAGGAATGCAAACCGGAGAGATCAGACTCACCCGAGGAAACAGTTCCGCGAAAGTCCATTTGTCTCCGGATGGCGAACTCTTGCT
>JAYVXO010000205.1:0-32841 GCA_043785105.1 Fimbriiglobus sp. | reverse complement strand
ACGGTGTCGTTCTCGTTGATGATCGGCAGGCAGTGGTACTCGAAGAGGGTCGCAATCGTGTTGCGGACGTTCAGGTAGCGGGCACGGTTGTCGAAGTCACTGGCGGTCAGCAACAGTTGTGCGGTGTGGATGCCGTAGGCGTTGAAGCTTTCCTGGTAAAGCTGCATCAACGCCGATTGCCCGACGGCGGCACACGCCTGCAGGTGTGGCA
Source organism: Fimbriiglobus sp. (assembly GCA_043785105.1). Taxonomy (GTDB): domain Bacteria; phylum Planctomycetota; class Planctomycetia; order Gemmatales; family Gemmataceae; genus Fimbriiglobus. Next base: position 32,630 of record JAYVXO010000205.1, on the reverse strand, counting down.
AGTCATCGGGCCGCTTGCCGAGCTTCAACTTCCCCACCCCCGCCCCAATCGCCCCCGACGTGACCAACGCCACCCGCCGCCCGCTGGCGAGGAGAGCGAGTCGGACCGTTCGTGGAACTGCTCGCCCTGAGCAAAACCGCCGAATGGGAAGAACATTGGACAACCCTAAAAGCCTAACGCCAACTTCTGGAGGCACACCCTGCCGATTCACATCACCTTGACACGTTTCGCCAGTTGCCTATAGTTCGCCCCTCGTGAATGGGCGAGTGTGGGGAAGTTACTGCCAGCGGCGACACGGTTGCCGTTGGTACAGGCGTTTTCGGAGGTGCCGTGGCTGGTCGCGCCTCGATCATCTGGAGCGGGTTGCTAACGATTGCACTTTGTGCAAGCGGGGTGCATCAAATCGGTGCCGCCGACCCACCTATCGGACCAGCGGTCCCAAGCGGTGTCGTTCCTTCGATGCCTGCGAACGCGGAATCCGCTTTTCCGTTGTACGACCCTGCCAAGAGCGAGCGCAAGCCCGTCGGCAATTCGACTGTGACTTCGTTTCAACGATCACCGAACGTGAACGCGGCTCAGCCGCCGGGTGAGGATCAATTCCGCGAACCGCCGATCAGCCCTTCGTTGCAGAAACCGGAGGCCGGCACGGCCCCGTTGTTGCCCGAAGGCCAGCGCGTGAACATGCCACTTGCGACGAAGCAAAAGATTGATTTCGCGCCACGATATAGCAAACTCCCGAACTGGAAATTGCTACCGACTGACGACAAGAACGTGCAGCGGGGGCTGTACACAGGTGGCGTGATCGTGAAAGTGATTACCGTCGGCGACGACGGGAAACCGCAAGAGTACGAATTTGCCACTGATAACGTGGTGGCCTGGATCAAAGACCCTAAGGGCAAGAAAGTCACTGGCGAACTGAATACCCCGATCGAGAGCGACGAGAAAACTGAAGTCGAAATGTATCTGACGGGTAATGTCGTGATCCGAACGATCTCGATCGACCCCAGTGGCGTTCGGAACGTGGAACAGACGATGCGGGCCAACTCGATTTATTACGACGTGAGCAAGAGCCGCGCAATTGCGATGTGCGGTGATCTCGAACTGAAAATCACCGGCCTTCCCGATCCGATTCATATGCGAGGTAAGGAGCTTTGGCAGCTCGGGCCGAACGAATTCAAAGTCTTCGAGTCGGAAGTCTCCGCCAGTAAACGGCCGTCGGACCCCGGCTTAAAATACACGGCAACCGAATCGACGTTCACCCGAGAACGCCGAGCGAGACGGAACATCTTTGGCGTGCCGTACCGTAACTTGCTGACCGGGGAACCGGACATCGGCTACGAGCAGATTCTGACCAGTGTGAACGTTAAACCCCGGATTTACGACACGCCGATCTTCTACTTGCCCAAAACCAAGACGGACATCGCGGAGCCGTTCGGCCCGCTCGCTGGACTCGGCTTCGGGAACGATACGATCTTGGGCTTTCAGACTTACGCGACGTGGGATCTGTTCAAATTGCTGGCCTTACGTGGGCCGGCGGGTCACCGTTGGCAACTGTACACGGACTATTTGAACTTGCGCGGCGTGGGATTGGGGACCGAGTACGACTACCAAGGCGTCGATCTGTTCGGTCTAGCGGAACGGTCCACGGACTTGGCGAATCGGGCGAATTCCCCGTACTACCAACCGTACTCCGGGCTGTTTCGCATCTACGGCTTGAAAGATAAGCGAAAAAATGACGTGGTGGATCCGACTCGACTCACGGACGTTTTGGGCGGCGACCGGGGTGCCGAACCGATCCCACCCGACTATCGCGGTCGGGTGCAATGGCGTCACAACCAAGAACTCTACGAAAACGGCACCACCTACCTTCGGGTACTGGCTCAGGTCGAATACGTCTCGGATAAGAACTATCTGGAAATGTTCTTCAAGCAAGAATACGATCTCCAGCCCAATCAGGAAACCTTCGTTCATCTCTCCGGTGCGGCGGGCAATCTTGGCGGGTCGGTCTTGTTGGAACAAAACCTGAGTCGCCCGTGGATCACGGAGACGAACTGGCTCCCGCGAGCCGATGGGCACTTGATCGGGCAATCCTTCTTCGACCTTTTCACGTACAGCACCCGTGCCAGTGCCGGGTACGCCGAGTTCCGCCCCACGACCGTGAACCCGTTACCCGTAGTTGTCACGGAACGCAAAACGGACACCGGGCGGTTCGACTGGAACCAGCGACTGGAACTCCCGATCGACCTGGGGCCGGTTCGGATTACGCCTTATGGCGTGATGGATTTGACGTATTACACGCAAGACTTAAGCAACTACAACGGTGGGTTCACACGCAACCAAGCTGGCTCCGGGGGCAACATGCCGTTTGACGCGCCGGGGCCGGTCCAAGACCCAGCCGGTCAAGGCCGCGGGCGATTCTACGGCGGTGGTGGTACTGAGGCGTCGATGACGTTTTCGCGGCTGTATCAAGACGCCGCCAGTGAGTTGTTCAACGTCAACGGGCTGAACCACAAGGTGAATTTGCGCGCGAACTACTTTGCCGCTTACTCGGACACCCCGTACTACCAGTTGCCACAACTCGACCGCTTGAACGACGACGTGACGGACCAAACCTACCGCACGAGCCGGCCACGGCAAGCCGGCCTGGTGACTGGCCCCGCCGGCCAAGCCCTGAGTATCTCGCCGTTGTTCGACCCGCAACAGTACGCGATTCGTCGCCTCGTGGATAACCGCGTGGATACGCTGGACAGCGTTCAGGTTCTGCAACTCGGTGTCAATCAACGGCTGCAAACCAAACGCGGATTTCCCGGCGCACAGCACACCGTCGATTGGATGACGCTGGACCTTTCGATGTCCGTGTTCCCCGATCACAAACGTGACAACTATGGGCAATCGCTCGCGTTCCTGGACTACAACTTTCTCTGGCACCTTGGCGATCGAACTTCGTTGATCTCAGCAGGCTCTTACGACCCGATTACGAACGGGACTAAGTACTTCAACGTCGGAATGAACTTCAGCCGCCCGGACGGGACCAACTTCTTCCTGAGCTATCGGCACACGGACCCGGTCCAGAGCCGCGCGGTAACGGGGGTTATCACGTACAACCTCAGCACCAAGTATTCGGTGAACATCATCTCGACGTATGACTTCGGCCTGAATCAAGCCTTGTCAAACCAAGTCAGTTTCGCGCGAACGGGAGCGGACTTGACCGTCCTGCTAGGCTTCTCTTACAACGCTTTGCAGAATAATTTGGGCTTCCAGTTCGCGGTCGTCCCGAACCTTGCGGGGTTGAGTACCGGACGATTGGCAGGCAGCCCCGTGTTCGGTCAACAACGGTAACCTCAATCCGGCCAACCTCAATCCGGCCAACAGCGATGCCAACTCCTATCAAAGATGGAACCGAACGTGACCGCCGATATTGGCGGAGCAAGTTTTCCGTTGCGTTTCAAGGGCTTCGCGTCGGGGTTCAGGGGCAATCGAGCTTCTGCGTCCATTTGTTCTTTGCCGTTCTCGCCATCGCTGCGTTGATTGTGTTGAAGTGTCCCGCAGTGGAATGGTGTTTGATAATTGTTTGCATCGGCTTCGTGTTCACAACGGAACTCATCAATAGCTCAATCGAACTGCTCTTCCGTGGGTTCGACCAACCGACCCGTGACCGGGTCTATCCCTGTTTGGACATCGCCGCCAGTGCCGTGCTAATCGCCAGCACAACAGCCGTGTTGATCGGCGTCATTATCTTCGGGCAACGTCTCTACGGGCTTGTCAATTCGTGATATTGTGTTGCTTGAATACGAGATAACAGAGTTTGGGTAGGCGGATCGGAAGTTGGGCTTGTTGTGTTTTGGATCATCCAGTTTCGGTGCTGTGCGGAGGGTGCCTGGGGTGTCGCTGCGCTCAACCCCAGGCTAATCGCTGGCATCCCTTCAGGATGCATGACTTGCTTTTATCCCGAAGGGATTTCAGCCATTAGCCTTGGGTCGCGCTTCGCGCACCCAGGGATCCTGATACAGTTTCCTCGACTCCGGAGGAGTCGCAGGTAGCGAGTAAGCAAACTTGGGGATTTCCTCGCCGCCGCCGGAAGGGTTCGGGCCGAACTTTCGACCCGATACACCTTGGACTTTCCCGACATCAACGCACCGACCTCTCGACCTAGCAAGTAATCCTACCACCGATATTGCACCGTAAAGTTGATCCCCTGGGCAAACACGCCCGTTGTCCGCAACGGTAGTGTTGGGTGTAGGCCATTCAGTGCGGGGACAGTTCCGGGTAACGGGAAGTTTGGAATCTTTGTCACGTCCAAATTGCTATCAATCTGGTCACCGGGGCGGAGGGCGCTGTTGAGATACAGCAAGTTATACCCGACTGCTAACCGTAGATTTTGCGTCAGGTTGTAGCCCACTTTGAACCCGGCTTCCGGGACAACCCCGAAGACGTGTTGGCTGAATGACCCAATGTTTGCGCCCGGTACCGCGAGCAACCCGCCCGAGTTCACCGTCTGACCCGCCGTCGTCTGGATGATCTGTGCTCCATTGACTTCCGCTAATTGGAAAACAGTTCCCAGCGCCACGGAGGCTCGCCCTTCTAGATACCACCGACCACGGCGAATCTCACCGACCGCACCGAGTTGGGCACCATAGAAGTGGTTCGTCGTGCGGTATTGATCGGTTACCGTGCCGAATAAAGCGTTCGGTGCCCCGATGGACATTTGCGAATCCGGGGTGCGTGCAAACGACTCGGTGATGCTCAAGCCGTCCGTCAGACTCAAGAATCGGAACCCGCCGAATAGGTCGAGTCTGGAGCACGGCCCGCACAAGAACGCCCGTCGTAAATTGACATCGGCGCCCCACATTTGCGTTTCATTCACGACAGCGATTGACCCGGTTGCCAAACCTGGGGCTGCGACCAGTTCCGAGAACGGCACGCCTTGGTTTAAGTTGAAAAACGGTCGCGCGAGCAAGGCGTTCTGGTTGGTGTTGGTCTCAAAGTTTTTGCCGTTTCGACCCAGGAAGAACAGACTCCCTTCGACGCCCCAACGGTGATCTTCCGTCAGCCAATACGTCGTACCGAACCGGCCCCCGCTATGGACGGTCGTGGTCAGCGGTTCGTTGCCCAGAATGATTCGAGTATCACCTTGTCCGATGATCCCGTTGAACTGCGGGCTGCTGGTGGTAATCAGTGCGGGCACATACGGCGAGCGGATGAACCACAGCAAAAAATCCGCGTTAAAATCCCACCGGGATGGACCCGCGAGTAGGGCCGAGGGACCGACGGCACCGGCGTAAAGCGGTGCGTCAAGCTGTGGGGCTATTCCGCCCAACAACGGGCGATTGCCAAGCAACCGCGGGGCAAGTGGCAGCACCGACGGCACAGAGGGTGCAACATTGACCGGGCCACCAATCATCTGGGGCGGACCAACGGGAATGGGACCGTTCAGAATGATCGGTTCACCGATGGGGATCGGCCCGCCAACAGTGTAGGGTTGGCTGTATGGAAGTGGCTGGCCGTAGGTTTGTGGTTGACCGTAGTTTTGTGGTTGGCCGTAGGTTTGTGGCTGGGTCGGATAGGTGAACGTTGCCGCAGGCGCCGGGGATGGCATATAGGCTGGCGGTGCGGCGTTCTGGGTTTCCGCCGTCACTGTGGGGTTAGGATATTGCCGTGGCGTACCCAACGGCGCACCGCCTACTGGTGGCATTCCTCCCAGTGGTGCTCCTCCCAGTGGTATTCCACCGGGCGGAATCATCGGGTTTGGCGTGCCCGTTTTGCCATCCGAGGTCTGGGCGCGCGAAATCACACTGGAGGAGGCTTGTTCGATCGGACGGATTCTCGCAATCCGTGCAACAGGGGCGGATGGCGTGCCAGATGATGGGGAACGGGTTGGTTCTTGTGCCACGCTACTGAGTGCAAAAACCACAATACCAACGCCCGTCCCAGCGGTGCGAATGCCGCGCATGGGTCTGTCCTCCGTGACAATTTGCCGCCGTAAATTCCCGGTGTCTTCCTTGCCGACCTTGTTGCCACACAACAACGAGTCGGTTCCGTCTCATAGCGAACCCTGTCTCTACCTCTTCCTTCGGACACCTCACACATCTGCGCGAACCGGCATCGACTTCCCGGCGATGAAATCTTCAGGGGGACCGCCTAGTTAGACCTGTTAGCGCGATGGTTCCCACAACACCGACAGTGCCCTCAGCACGGATAGTCGTGTTAATCCCGCCAAGCCAGATAAACCGCACAACTTCGTGACTCTGTGGAATTCGTTGCAGTTTGGGCAAGTGGGGAACCGATGGAAGGAGTGAACAGTCGGGGGACTGGTAACACTGGTAGGGGAAGCAACATGACATGGAACGCACGAAAATGGCTACCGACCGTCGCGGCGGGCACGGTGGCTTTCACGATGACGACTTTGGACGGGTTCGCGTTTTTTCCACCGATACCACTGGGTTCGCCAACACCCGTGACGATCACTCAGCCGCCCAATCCGGATCCGGTGATCGTCGTTCCCACGATTCGACCACCCGTTTTGATTCAACCACTTGATCCGCTACCGACCATACCGCCGGTGCCGCCGCCGCCGTTCGTTCCGCTGCCACCGATCGTCGTGCAACCGCAAGTTGTGCCGCACACGTGTCCTGTCATCAATCCCCAAGTCGTACCCGAACCGACGACGATTGTGTCCGGGTTGATCGGCGTGATGATGATCGGGGGAATGGCTTGGAGACGACGCCGTAACATTGAAGGTCAGTCCGGGAAATAACTGACTGATGAGTGACGCTTTACGCCACCGGGACTTTTTCGGCCAGGGCGAACCGCGGTAGCTCGTCACGTTGGGATTCGAGTTGGTTGACAACGTCGATTGCACGACGAAATCGGGATTGGTATCGCTTCAGTAAGCGCTCCAACCGATCGGTGCTTTTGGTGATCCCAACATATGTGCGCCACTTGGCGAGCCGCTTGAGTGGTAATCGCGGCTGGTCGGGATCAAATTCCCACGGGTGGAAGTAAAGCATCGCAAGTGGTGAGCCATTGCGGGCGAGTTGTTGGATTCCCGCTTCCATAAATTGGAGCGGGAACAGCCGGAAATAGCCGCCGCCCGCAACGGGAAGGTTCTGGCCCAGGAATCGGAACGTCGTCGGTGGCAGTTCGAGAATCTCCCGCTCTTCACCGCAAACCATAAACGGCACCCGTGGTGCATCCGGCACCCCGTAGCGATCATGCCGTACCGGGAAGATCGACGAATCGTAGCGTAAGCCACTTTCCGCAAGCACGTCCACAGCCCAGGCCGTCTGGCGCATCACACTAAAAGTCGGGGCACGGTAACCATAAACCGGCTGGCCCGTGGCTTGTTCGAGTGCCTCTTTGCTTTGTCGAATGTCGTTCCGGAACGATTCGGGTGTGAATCGGTGAACACGCTGATGGTCCCAACCGTGGGTTCCGACCTCATGCCCAGCTTCCGAAATGTCACGCACCAACTTCGGGTGGGTTTCGGCAATTTGCCCCACGATGTAGAACGTCGCTTTGACATCGGCATTTGCAAGCTGATCCAGCAATCGGCGGGTCGTAGTCTCCATGCGTTGGGCGTATTCTGTTTTCAAATGGTCAACGGATTCCAAACCCACCGCCGCTTCAATGCGATGATGCTCTTCCACGTCAAAACTGAGAACGACGGCGCTTGAAGCTTTCGGGTGAGGCATGCTGAATCCCAGTTAGAAGTTTAGGACATCTTAGCTCAGACTGTGCGATCCGGCACTCAGTTGGAATCATCTGCTAGTATCTTGTGTAGAATTGGCGTAATCGCTTCAATTCCACTGTTGGGTGTTTTGCACACGGTGGATCATTTAGAATCAACATTGGGAATCCTACCGCTATGACTCGGAAGCGTAATCTCGGGCGAAAACTGAAGGTTTTGCGGCTGTTATTGGTTCTAGGGATCATCATTCTGGGCGGCGCCGGTCTGTACTTTTTCCACAAGTTCCAAGTCCGCCAGCACTCGGATGTTCTTCTGGTCCGCGCCCAGACCGCGTTCAAGCAACAAGATTGGCCCACCGCCGCAAGTCTGTACCAGAATTACTTGAACTTTCAGCCGCGCAACGTCGAAGCGGTCGCGGAATATGCCGATACGCTCGAAGAAGTCACGAAGACGAAGCCGAGCGGCATTTTTGATGTCATCAAGACCTACGAAAAGTTGCTGGCACTGGAAGCCAACCGGACCGAGCAACGGCGCAAGTTGATCCGACATTACGTGGCCATTTCGTCGTTCCCGGCGGCCCGTGGCCATTTGAGCCAGTTGTTGTCGTCGCCAGAAACAGCCGGTGATGACGCCGAATTGTTTGAACTCGCGGCCATCTGTGACGAACGCGAGCGGAAGTTTTCGGACGCGATCGAAGCTTGGCGCAAGGCCATTGCCACCGGGAAAGCAACGCCCGAAGCGTACCTTCACTTGGCGTTCATTCTCCGCAACGACATTGCCTCCCCGACTTCGGAACAAGACGCGGATGCGGTGGTTAATGATTTGATTCGGGCCAAACCGAACGACGTTCAGGCTCGATTGTTACGCGCCAAATACCGCGCCCAGACCGGCAAGACGAAACTGGCCCGCGATGACATCGAATACGCCTATCGCAACATTCCGACCGGATCCCAAAACGTCGAAGTCGTCCTCACGTTGGTCGCCTTGGCGAACGCGGACAAAGACTACACGACGGCCCGCGAAGCCTTGAGCAAAGCCTTGATCGCTACGCCCAATGACGTTCGGTTGCAAATGACCCTTGCCGGTGTTCAGCTACAGGTCGGGGACAAGGAAGAAGCCAAAAAAACCCTCATCGCCGCAAGCAAAGCGTCCACCAAACTCGATTCCAGTTTGCTCGACATTGCGGACCGAATGATCGAGTTGGGTGATGCCGCGAGTGCGGCAACAATCGCGGAGCGATTTGCCGCCGAACCGGCGACAAAGTATGCGTCGGATTATCTAGTCGGCCGCATTCGGTTGACGGAAGGCAACTGGCCGTCCGCGATGGCGCTGTTTCAAAAAGCCACGACGAGCGGATTGGAACGTCTGCCGACCCAACAACTCAACGCAATGCTTGGCTTGGCGGATTGTTTTTCCTTGGCGAACAATTTGGAACAACGGCTCAAGACCCTCACCGCCGCTTTGAAGGTAGAGCCACGCTCGTATCGTGTCCAGATGAGCCTGGCCGAGTGCTATGCCCGAACTGGCAAGCCGACGCAGGCCATCGCCATCTATCGACAACTCGTGGCTACGGTTCCCAGCGCGCGTGCCGACCTGTGCAACTTGCTACTGGCCGACCTCCGCAGCCGCGCCGATCGGGAACGGAACTGGAACATCCTGGAGGACGCCTACGGGCCGGAACCTCATGCCCCGGAGATTTCCGTCATCCGTGCGAACGCGCTGCTCTTGCAGAATAAGCCTGCCGAAGCACTGGCGTTGCTGGAAAAGACCGTCGCCCAAAAAGAAGCGACCTACCTGACCGGCCCGAGGGTGGCCCTTGCCTTGGTTAAGGCGAACACGGACCTGAAATCTGGGGTGGAAGTTTTAGACAACGCGGAGAAAGCCATCGGTGATCGGGTCGAGTTCCGGCTTGCGCGAGCAGCGATTCTGTTGGGAACGCCGACAACCGAGGTCAAAGCGATCGTAGCGTTGGGTGAGAACGCGGGGAGTTTCAACCAAGCCGATCGGTATCGGCTTTACTCGAAACTGGGGACGACTCTTCTGGAAGTCGGACGACGCAAAGAGGCGATGGGTCTCTTTCAAAAAGCCATCGCCGAAAACCCCTACGACATCACACTGCGTGCGTCCGTCTTCGACCTTGCGGTTGCGGAACAGGACGCCCCGTTGCAAGCACAAATGCTTAGCGAACTGGAACGCCTGGAGGGCACCGATAGCCCGATCCGCCTGACGGCCGAAGTGATGCGAGTCATCAAAGACGTGAAACAAGGCGATACGGCGCGAATTGCCGAACTCCGAACGCAAGTCGAACTCGCACGGACCAAGCGTGAAAACTGGGGGCCGATTCACGTCTTGCTCGGGGACTTGGCGATCCTGGAATCGAACGGTGATGCGGCACTGGAACACTACCGCCGGGCACTGGAATTGGGCGAACACAGCGACCCACTCGTTCGCAATGTGGTCCGGTTACTGACGGAGCGCCAAGGACAACCCGAAGTGTTGGACCTGTTGAACCGCCTCAGTCGCACGACTTCACTTCCCGCAGATCTCACCAATCAACTCGTGCTCCTTCGCACCGCTTACGGGGAGGATACTGCGCGGAGCATCGCCTGGGCCAAGTCGCCGGAAGCGATGGCCTCTCGGAACTACCGCGATCACCTCGCACGGGCGGCGGTGCTGGAAGTGAATCTGGCAAAGGATGATGCCCGCAAGGCACTCGAAAAGGCGCTCAGCCTGAACGAAAACGCCCCAGAAACCTGGGTGGCCCTGATTCGGTTCTTGGTCTCGGACGGCAAAATGAAGGACGCCCAAACGGCTTTCACGGACGCCTCGTCGAAATTGAAACCGATCCCGCAACAACCGGATTCGCCTGCGACCATCGCACTGGCACTCGGCAGTTGCAAAGAGTTACTCGGGGACTTTCGCCGGGCCGAAGAACTCTACCGAGAAGCTCAAGCCCTCCTGCCAATTGACACTGCGATTGCCCGACAGTTGCATCGGCTGTTGCAACGCACAGGGCGTGAGAAAGAAGCGACTGCGGTGTTTGAAAAGTTGGTCACTGCGACGAACCCGATCGAGGTTCGCTGTTGGGCGCGGCGGATGTTGGCCTACGGCCAAGTCGCCCAGCAATCGGGGCAAGCCGAGTTGAACGCGGCCCTGGAAATGATCGAGGCGAATCTACAGGAAGGTGGCAACCTGTTGATCGACCAACGCGCCAAGGCGTTGATCCTGGCAACCGATCCGTTCCGCCAAGTCGATGCCATCAACTTGCTCACCGACACCGCTCAAAAAATCCCGCTCACGTCGGACCAAAGTTACTACCTCGGGCGGATGTACGTTCAACAAGGTCAACTCGACAAAGCGGAGTCGGCGTTGCGTGACGCCACTCGGGCCATCGCCGTCGCGGACCCGGAACATCTGGCGGCGCTGGCCCGGTTGCAATTGCAGCGTGGCAATCGGACTGCGGCCAATGAAACCGTCACACGCTTGAAGTCGATTGCGCCGAACAGTTGGGAGGCAGTCACCGAAGAAGCCCGCGTCCTGGCAGCGACGGGGAACAAGAAGCAGGCCGCGAAAGTCGTGTTGGATAGCAAGCTCGCACGTGACCCGACACTACTCGTCACGCGGATTGCCCCATTGTTGGAGGAACTGGCGTGTTTAGACGAGGCCGAAAAGATTTACACCGATGCGGCGAAGTCCGATCAACCACTTGCGTACACATCCCTGGCGTCGTTTTACATCCGCAACCGCCGCTCCGCCGAAGCGGTCAAGTTGGCGTATGACCACGAGCAAACCACCCCAGTCGGTATTACCGCCAGACTGCTATCGGGGGCTACCCGCGTCCGGCCGTTCGCACTCGAACCGGAAGCCAATCGAGCGACCTGGACGGAGACCGTTCGGAAAATTGACGACTGGGTTACCAAGAAACTGCCACTGAACCCGACCAATCTTGAACTCATTTACGCCAAAGCCGAACTCGACGACCTGTTCGGGCGATTCGACAACGAAATCAAAACCTACGAAGCAGCGCTTTCCACCAACCCCGACCACGAAGTCTTCCTCAATAACTATGCCGTGGTCTTGGCCCTTCACAACCGGGACGGAAGCACGAAACCACTCAACGCGATCAACCGAATCATCGCCAAGAAAGGGCCACGGCCAACCTACCTGGATACACGAGCCATTGTGCATATTGCGGGTGAGCGGTACGACGAGGCGGTGCGGGATTTGACGATCGCCATTTCGCTCGATCCCCGGCCAGTGTATTATTTTCACTTGGCGATCGTGTATGAGAAGCAATCAACGGAGAAGCCGGAGTTGAACAAACTTCGGGATAGTGCCATTGAGGAAGCGGCACAACGGGGGTTAACAAAAGCGATGTTGCATCAAAAAGAGTGGGCCGACTTCGATCGGCTCATTGCACCGAAACTCACCAAGTGACATGACGTGAATGTTGCCAGCACGAGCCGCTACGAGCCGCCGGATTTATTCCGGCGGCACATGCTGCTGCTGAACGGGTGTTGCGATTACGGCCCAATGGCTTCCGGACCGCGTTCGCCGGTGCGGATGCGGACACAATCTTCGAGTGAAAGCACAAAAATCTTGCCGTCGCCGATGTTGCCCGTATCCCCGGTGCGGGCCGCGTGAACGATGGCTTCGACGGTGGCTTCGACGAAGGCTTCGTTGACCGCAATTTCCAGTTTAATCTTCGGGACGAGTCGAATCTGCACTTCGGTGCCACGATACAACTCGGTGTGGCCGCGTTGCCGCCCACAGCCCCGAACGTCGGTCACGGTCATTAAATACACATCCCGTTCATTCAACGCTTGTTGAACGAACTCTAACTTTTCCGGTCGAATGATGGCAACAATGAGTTTCACAAGTTTCCTCTCGGGTTGGTGTAATGGTATGCGATCACTGACTTGATCCAGATCATTCACCACGGAACACACCGAAAACACGGAAAATGTTTAGTGCCATCGAGTGGCGAGCAGAAAACATTCTTCAAGAGTTACACATGGTTCTTGCGTAGCTGAATTTCTTTCCGTGTTATCCGTGTATTCCGTGGTTGAATGAATTGTTCGGGCTAAATCCGGACCACCTTAATGGGCTTGCCGGGTAGTAACTTCTTAAACAGTGATTCCATCCGTGTTGCAACCGCCGGGGCATCGGTGCCACGACAGCGGAAGCGGTTCCCACTGAACGTGGTCACACTCTTGTAGACCTGCACGAAATCCGCCGGCGCTGGTTTGTCCGTCGGCTTGCAGAGGCTAGTCCAGACCTTGCTAATTTCGTCGGCGGGAACGCCTTCGATGACCAGATCAAAGCGGCCTTGCTGAGGCTTCGGCGAGGTTGCCGCTCGAGGTTCGGCGACCTCGAGCGTGATCGACTCGGTTGCATAACCCAGATCGAAACCAGTCTCGCCGTGTTCGGTTTGGTCCAAGCCTTCCATTTCGTCTTGCTTGTTGGTCCTGAAATTCCCAAGCGTCATCAGTTGCGTGAGGGTCGCCAATACCAAGCTGACAACGAACGCAAACACCACCGCGAACCCGGCTGCTTTCAACTGGATGATGAACTGTGTGAACGGCCCTTTGTTGTCGGTCGTTTGCTTTTCGATCGTCTCGCGGAGAGTTTTGAGTTCGTCCTTCAACTTGGTGGCTTTTTCTTCCGTTTCCTTGCCCCCCTTCTCGGCGGCGGGGATCAACGTGGATTCGAGTTCAACGAGGTGGGCCTTTTGGTACCGCATGGCGAAGTAGCCGTCGGCACCGGCGGAGTTCACTGCGGTCGAACACAGCAGTCCAGTCAGCACGGCCCCGACGAATCCGCCCACGCCGTGAACGCCGAAGGCATCCAAAGAGTCGTCATACCCCAGCATGTTTTTGATTGCCACCGCGAGGTAGCAGACGACAGCCGCAATCAGCCCGATCGCCACGCCACCCCAGATGTAAACAAACCCGGACGCCGGTGTCACCGCCACCAACCCGGCGACGATGCCCGAGGCCAAACCGAGCGCCGTCGGTTTGCCTTTCAATAACCACTCGATGAAGATCCAACCCAATCCGGCGGCTGCGGCTGCGGCTTGGGTGGCAGCAAACGCCGAACCTGCGAGCGGGCTTGAATTGGTTGCACTGCCGCCGTTGAAGCCGAACCAGCCGAACCACAACATCCCCGCACCCAATAGCGTCAAGACCATGCTATTCGGGTGAATCACGGACTTGGGGTAGCCGTCCCGGCGACGTAACACGAGACAACAGGCCAAGCCCGCCATCCCGGCAGCAATGTGAACCACCGTTCCGCCTGCGAAGTCTAAGGCGCCGTTGGCGCCGAGGAAACCGATTGCAGTTGCGCCAAGACCTTTCTTTGCATCCATTGGGACTTCGTTGAAGAAGTCGAACGCCCAGACCATGTGAGCGAGCGGGCAGTAAACGAACGTGATCCACAGAATCACAAAGATGCAGAACGGCCAGAAGCGGATGCGTTCGGCGATGGCACCGCTAATCAGTGCCGGGGTGATGATCGCAAACATGCCTTGAAACATGGCGTGGACGTAAACGGGAATTTCGTAGCCGGGCAGCTTCTGATCGGTGGCAATGTTTTGCAGGAAGACCAAATCCCAACTCCAACCCAGCACGCCGCCGCCTTGCATCCCCATCATTTCCGGGACGCTAAATGCCGAGGGTCCGAACGCCAAGGCGTAGCCGATTCCAATCCAGTAAAGCCCAACGACCGCAAGGCACGCCATGCTTTGCATCATCGTGGCCAGCACGTTGCGGCGACGGACCATCCCGCCGTAGAACAACGCCAAGCCCGGTAGCATGAACATGACTAGCGCCGTGGACATCAGCATCCACGCCGTGTCGCCCTTGGATTTGCCGTCACCCGCAGCAGTGTTGGCAGTATCAGCCGTCTTCTTGATTTCATCGACGGCTTTCAACTTCTCGTCCATACCCTTGATCGATTCGAGTTGGACTTTGGCATCGACAATGGATTGCTGCACGGTTGCGATTGTCTTGTCCGTGGCGTCAGCCTTTGTCCCACTGAGGGTCGAAGCGGCCTTCAAATCCTCCAGCGATTTCGCCGAGGCTTTGAGCGAATCGGTTACGGAACTGTTCAACTCCGTGACGGATTTTTTCGCACCGTCGATGTCCTTTTGAAGTCCTTCGACGGTCTTCTTCAAGTCGCTAATCGTCTTGTCTTTGGCGTCGTCGGTTTGGGGTGTTTTGGCTTTGGTCTCGGACTTGACCGCTTTGTCATCTTGCTTGTCAGGGGTCTGAGATTGGACCGACCCGCACATCAGGAGTGCGGCAGTCATGAGTAGCGGAAGTGCCAGCCAACGTCGGAAGAGTCGCATACATCTCCTCGTGTCATTCAGATCCGGAACGGAAGTCGGGTTTGCGAAATGCGAAACCGTGCCAAAAAACCAAGGTGGTTTCGTGGCCGACTCAGACACACCACAACTCACATAGTTGTGGGCAAGTGCCGCTAGTAAAAGACGATGACGATGTCACGAGCCTTACCGGATCAACGTTTCGTCAGTTTTGACAAAGGCTGTTCGTAAGCGCAATTCCAGTTAGGCAAGGGACAAGGGAGAGGTGATGTGGGTATAGTTGCACGGAATCTTCACGCCAAGTACATTTTCCATAACATCGGGGAATTTTCGACTCACGCACTGCCTTTTCCTTGAAAAGAGCATCCGCGATCCGCAAAGAATACTGTTATGAGTGACGAGTTGACGTTGACGAAATGGCTGGAACTGTTCCTACCCGCACTGGCTCTAAAAATGCTACAATGGAGTAGTTGAAGCTTGCCTGCCGGACCGAACTGCTTCGGTTGTCACGGATTCCTTCCATTGATGGTTCCCCCGATGGATATGCGACCACGTTGGATGTCATTGTTTGCGACGCTGATGGTTATTGTGTACGTGACAGTGTTGTGTCCGCCCGCAACGGGTGCGGACAAACTGACTGGCGAGCAAATTTATCAGAAGCAATGCGTGCGATGTCACGGCGTGGATGGTGCGGGAACGAAAGAGTATGCGGAACCGCTGGTCGGGGATCGGTCCGTTGCCCAACTCTCGAAATACATTGCGAAGACGATGCCCGAGGATAAACCCGGAACATGTGTGGGCGAAGATGCCGACACGGTTGCCGCCTACATCCACGAATCGTTCTACTCGCAAGCGGCCAGGGAGCGCAGCACGCCGCCCCGCATCGACCTCGCCCGCCTCACGGTTCGACAATACCGCAACACAGTGGCTGATCTAGTCGGGAGTTTCCGAACCCAAACGAAATGGGACGAGAAGCACGGGTTGCGCGGCGAATACTTCAACACACGCAACTTCCGGAACGATAAACGTATCCTCGACCGGACGGATGAAGAGGTGCGATTCGACTTCGGCACCGATAGCCCCGAGAAGGGTAAAATCGAACCGCACGAATTCGCCATTCGCTGGTCCGGTTCGGTGTTGGCGCCGGAATCGGGTGTCTACGATTTTGTCGTGCGGTCCGATCATTCGGTTCGCTTGTGGGTAAACGACAACGCCAAGCCGCTCGTGGACGCCTACGTCAAATCTGGCCTGGGTACGGAATTTCGGGCGTCGATCTTGTTGCTCGCGGGCCGTGCTTACCCACTTCGGTTGGAGTTTTCCAAAGCGTTGCAAGGGGTTGCGGACAAGGACGCCAAGAACCGCCCCCCCGCACCGGCGATGATCTCGTTGGAGTGGAAACGGCCTCATCAGGCGACCGAGGTGATTCCCGCCCGAAACCTTTCACCGACCAACGCGGCGGAGTCGTTCATCGTCACAACGGCATTTCCGCCCGATGACCGCAGCCTGGGTTGGGAACGTGGCACGACCATCTCGAAAGCCTGGGAGCAATCCACTACCGATGCCGCGTTCGAGTCGGCGGCCTACATTGCTACGAAGCTCGGTGAACTGGCTGGGACGACGGACCAACTGCCGAAACTGAAAGAGTTCGCCCGCAAGTTCGCCGAACGGGCGTTCCGCCGACCGCTGAAACCGGACGAGATTCGCTTCTTCGTCGATCGACAATTCGAGACGGCCAAAGACCCGGCCTTAGCCGTGAAACGGGTCGTGCTACTGGTGCTGAAATCACCCCGGTTTCTGTTCCGCGAACTCGGTGACGGTCCCGATCCGCATGAAGTCGCATCCCGGTTGTCCTATGCTCTGTGGGATTCGTTACCCGACCAAGAATTGTTAACCGCCGCTGCAAATGGCAAACTGAAGACCCGCGAGCAGATCACCCAACACGCCGAACGGATGTTGAATGACTTGCGGGCTAAAGCGAAGCTCCGGGAGTTCACCCACAAGTGGCTCGGGATCGACCAAGTCACGGAAATCTCCAAGAACACGGAGCGTTATCCGGGCTTCACCCCGGAGGTCGTGACTGACCTGCGAACATCGCTTGACCTGTTCGTCCAACAAATTGTCTGGAGTCCAACAGCCGATTTTCGGCAACTGTTGTTGGCAAATGAAACGTATCTGAACGGCCGATTGGCGTCGTTTTACGGGGAAGACCTTGCTTTCGATGCCCCGTTTCAGAAGTGGGATTTGGACGCGGCAAACCGCGCCGGTGTCTTGACACACCCGTTCATGATGGCCGCCTTTTCGTACACGACCGAAACTTCGCCGATTCACCGCGGGGTGTTCCTCGCCCGCCGCGTTCTCGGGCTGGTCCTGCGTCCGCCACAAGAAGCATTCGTCCCATTCCCCGCCGACCTGCACCCGACCCTGACCACCCGCGAACGGGTCGCCATGCAAACGAAACCGACCAACTGCCAGACGTGCCATAGCATCATCAACCCGCTCGGGTTTACACTGGAGCACTTCGACGCGGTTGGTCGATACCGGGAGAACGAAAACAGCAAGCCGGTCGATTCGCTGGGTGGTTACCTCACGCGAACTGGTGACCCGGTGAACTTCGGCAACGTGAAAGAACTAGCGACGTTTCTTGCCAATAGTAACGAAGTCCACGCCGCCTTCACGGAGCAACTGTTCCACCACTTTGTCCAACAGCCAGTGCGAGCTTACGGGCCGATGCAACGTGCGGAATTACTGGAGACGTTTACGAAGAGTCAATTGAACATCCGCAAGCTGGTCGTCGAAACCTGTGTCGTCGCCGCCCTGAAGAAACGCGACCCCAACCCGCCGAAGTGATCGCCACCGCACAAAGGTTACACTAGAATACTGATATTCCAAGAGGACGTTGACGATGCCGATCTCTGCCACCCGCCGTGAGTTCATCCGCACACTGGGCCTGAGTGCCGCGTCGGTGCCGTTCGTGTTGAACTTGCCGAGCCTGGGCTTTGCCAACCAAAACAGTCGCAAACAACGGCTCGTGGTGATGTTCAGCCCGAACGGGATCACCCCCTCGACGTTTTGGCCGACCGAAGAAGGCGACACGTTCACGCTGAAAGAAAGCTTGAAGCCGCTCGAAAAATACCAGGACCGCACACTATTTCTCCGTGGTATCAGTGACCGCATTCGCGGTGACGGCGATGGGCACATGCGTGGCATCGGCTGCTTGTTGACCGGCATTGAACTGTTCCCCGGCAACATTCAAGGCGGCTCGGACACCCCCGCCGGCTGGGCAAAGGGCTTGTCCATCGACCAGGAAATCAAAGGATTCTTGCAAAAAGATGCGACCACCCGGACCCGCTTCGGCTCGCTCGAATTTGGCGTCATGGTTCCCGATCGTGCCGATACCTGGACGCGGATGGTCTACGCCGGACCGAACAAACCGATCGCACCAATCGACGACCCGTACCAGATGTTCGCCAAACTTTACGGCGGCACCAAAGACCGCGAAGTCTACAAGAGCGTGTTAGACGACCTGAACGAAGACCTCAAGAAAGTCGGCTCCACGGTCAGCACCGAAGATAAGCGGTTGCTCGACGAACACACCAACTTCGTGCGCGAAATGGAAGTCGAACTGCGGGCCGCGAAAAACGACTCCGTCGGCCACGCCGTCCCGGAACTGGAACCCGGTGTGAAGCGCGAGAACGACCAAATCCCCCGCATCAGCAAGACGCAAATCGACCTGATGGTGAATAGCTTCGCCGCCGACTTTTCGCGGATTGCCACGTTGCAATACACCAACTCCGTCGGCCAAGCCAAGATGCGCTGGCTCGGCATTGATGAAGGCCACCACGAGTTGTCGCACGAACCGGACAAGAACGAAAAGGCCCAAGAAAAGCTGACGAAAATCAACAAGTGGTTCTGCGAACAACTCGCGTACCTCACGAAGCGACTCGCCGAAACGCCCGAACCGGGCGGCGGTGGCAGCCTGCTGGACAACACGCTGATCGTCTGGACGAACGAACTCGGCCAAGGCAACTCGCACACGATGGACAACATCCCATTTGTCCTCGTCGGCAACGGGCTCGATTTCAAAATGGGTCGCAGCCTCAATTACAAGAAGCTGTCTCACAACCGCCTGCTGATGTCGCTCGCTCACGGCTTCGGCCACCGCATCACCAGCTTCGGCAACCCCAACCACTGTGCCGCCGGCGTGCTACCCAACATGACGTAAAAATAGGGAACCACTCCGCCGCTGACGTGCCGCCGGGCTTGCCCCGGCGGGTATGCCAGGATCACCCATGTCCGCCGAACGCCCTTTCGCCCTGCATTTAACTTGGACTACCTATGGCACATGGCTTCCCGGCGACGAACGCGGGTATGTGAGCCACACACGCCACGCTCCTGGTGACTGGAGTCCGCGCGCGAACACGCCAGGCACGGACTATACGAAGGATCACGAGCGCACCCATCGACTAGCAAGTCAGGCCCAGAAAGGTGAAACCGTCTGGTTGACTCCGTGGCAAGCCCAGGTGGTGGCGGAAAGTGTTATCGCGGCGGTCGCCTCACGACACTGGCGGATCGTTCGCGGAGCGATCATGACGAATCACGTTCATTTCCTCGTCGTTGACTGCCCGACCGATGCGACTGCGGTTCGTCGAATTCTTAAGGGGAATAGTCAAGCGGCGTTATCGACCGATCACGGCACGCCTTGCCGTTGGTGGACCGCCGGAGGTAGCGACCGCTA
The DNA here is from genome assembly GCA_043785105.1 of Fimbriiglobus sp. Lineage (GTDB taxonomy): Bacteria > Planctomycetota > Planctomycetia > Gemmatales > Gemmataceae > Fimbriiglobus. The sequence continues at coordinate 12,884 of JAYVXO010000205.1, read as the reverse complement.
CAAAAACGACGATCTCGCGGTCGAAAACACCATCCGTTACATCGAGAATCAGGAGCGGATTCTTGTCACGATCCGGGACAATCTGATCCACCGGGGCAAGCCCGGTGGCACGTCCGACGTTGGCACGTCCAACGGTACATGAGCCACCGGGCTTGCCCCGGTGGAGCGAAGCTCGCCTATCATCATTTCACTTCGACTCCGAACTTTTCACACCTTCCTGAACGAAGACCGTTCGCGGTTTTACGTTCTACCACGGAACCTCCGATGCGACTACTCTTGTGCATCCTATTCTTGCTCTCGACAGTGAGTCTTCGGGCCGATGACGCCTGGCCTAGGTTCGGCGGATCGGCTGGTGATTCCCTGGTTTCCAGTGTCAAAACGACAACGGCTCGGAATGAATGGAAACGCGAATTCGGCACTGGTACTGGGCAGATCGTCACTGATGGCACACGACTTTACGCGACCTCTGCCATTCCAAAGCAGGGCGAGATCGGTGACCAAGAACTGATGGTAGCCCTCGACGCGGCGACAGGGAAAACCCTTACTGTGTCCCGAATTATTCGGCTCACGCCGTCGGTCGTCAGTTCGGGAATTTCATCCAGTAGTTCCGGGACAGACATGTCACCGTGAGGTACTCCAACACGTCCCGCACGGTGATTCGCATCCCCCGGATACAGGGTTGCCCGCTCCGCTTGCCCGGCTCAATGGTGATGTGTTGGGTGCAATCCATCGCGTTAGCCTAACCAGCTGCATCCAGCGAGTCAATTGGCTGTGTGTCATTAGGAACGGCAAGTTTTTTGCGAATTGCAGATCGAAGCTCGTCGGCGTTTGACCCTAAAGTGAGCCAAGTGTCATTGGTATCGAATCGTTACTTAGTCCGAGTTCTGCCAAGCCATCCAGAACACTTCCCACCCATGATATGGGATCGTATAGGGCCAAACTGGATCGGTTTCGGCCTTGTACGTCAGATGCACGAATGCCAAAGGCACGGTCGGGTTGTCTGTGACAAACAGAAATTCGTTCGTGTCATCGGCATTGAAGGCAACGGCTCGGCACTTGACGCGATACAACAGGTGGCCAGGGCAAACCTCCGACTGCAGTTCAGTCTCAATCGACTCGACCATTCCAAGCCAGCCATTAGGAAGCGGTAACGGTTTCCAAGACGTAGGCCATAGGAAGCTGTCTGGCACCTCTAACATCCCAGTTACTCCGAACCATCTAACTGCAATCTCATAGAACACTTACCGCTCTTTTCAACTCGCTCCACCTCACACACCACCCACCCTAGGACACGATGCTCTTCCGCCGCTTGATGTAGTCCCACACGACGAAGCGGTCGAGTTCGCGGCCGGCGGTGAAGATGACGCGGCCTTTGGTGGACTCGGCCATGCGGTAGGCGAAGCGGATGTCCTCGCGGCTTTGGTTCCAACTGGAGAGCAGGAAGATGTTGATCGTGATCCCTTCGCGGGCGCACAGCTTGGCTTCGCGCATCGTGGCGTCTTCGGTGCGGGGGTCGGGCGGGTAGAGCATGTACAACATGCTGCCGTCGAAGTGGGCGGTTGGTAGGCCGTCCGTGACGAGCATGATCTGGCGGTTCGGCGTTTGCTGGTTGGTCAGGAACCGGCGGGCGGTTTGCAGCGAGTGTTGAATGTTGGTGAAGTGCCACGGCACCGCGTACTCGGACGCCTCCGGCTTGCTCATGTCGGCGTACAGCCGCACCACCGGCTGGAAGATCGTCACCGGCTTCGGCATCAGGCCGGGAACCTCCGAGATGTGCCGCGCCTTGGCGAAGGTGAACATCTCGATGAACTGGAGAAAGTCACCGGGGTATTCGGATCGGATCAACCCATCAAGGGCTAGGCCCATCCGCTTCACGTTGATGTACTGCCCGTCGTACCGCATGGAACCCGACATGTCGAGTAGCACGCACGTCGCCGCCTTCGGCGTGTTGCGGGTGTGGTGGATGACGATGTCTTCCGCCTTCATCTTCACCGGGATGCCGGGGCCGCCGCGAATCAGGGCGTTCGTGAAGCTAGCCGGGATGTCCATGTGCGTGACGGAATCGCCGAACTCGTACTGCTTGGTGCGTGGGGATTCCGTGGCCCCGTCGCCGAGAACCGCGTCCGGGTGGCGTCCCGTGCGCGACGCTTTCAGGTCGCTGAATATCTGCGTCAGTACCTTCGATTGGAACAGCCGAAACGCCTTCGGCGTCATCTGGAAGCCCTTCTTCGCGTCCCCGTCGAGGCCCTGATTCTTGGCCTGTTCGCGGATGTAGTCTTCGACTTGTTGTTGCAGCGCCTTCAGCCCTTCGATGTCCGCTTCGGACGCAAACTTCGAGAGTTCTTCCATGTCGATGAGGCCGATCTGCGCGTTCTTTTTCGCCTCTTCGAGTTGCTTCAGGAGCTTGTCGATCTGTTCGAGTTCTTCCTTAATCTCCAACGCCTTCGGGATGTCCATCTTCTGCCGCCCGGTGAAGTCATACTTCCCGGCTAGCTCGTCGATTTGGTACTTGTCCCCGAGCCGTTGCACAAGTTGCACGAGGCCACGCGCGAAGTTGTTCGTGTCGCTGCCGGCTTCGTAGAAGAGGTTTTCGAGGTCGTGGAGTTGCTCGTCCTTTACCGCGTTATCGAACCGCTTTTTGAGCTTGTCCGGCGGCTTCACGTCGGCGGATTTCTTCTGAAACGCTTCCTTCGCTTCGCCCACCACCGCTTTGGTTTCGTAGGTCTCCAGAATCTTCCGCTTCCGTTCCCGGAGCATTTCTTGGAGCGCCCCCACGCTCGCGCCCAAGCCCATGATTTGGCTCGGGTCGATTTGAACGGCGTTGGCCAACTGTTCGTCGGTCAAGTCGTCGAGGTTGCCGAATTCGAGGTAGTGTTCAAACGCCGGTGACACCAGGTCGGGTGGCGGTTGGGTCGGACTCGGGAAGTTCGCCGGGTCGTACTTCTGGTACGTATGAATAATCCCGCCGAGGCGGTTCTCGTTGCTCATGGTCGCCCTATCCGGAATGAATGCGAAGGTTCGATCCATTCTAGGCGCTGGGATGGCGGAACTGTTGCGAAAATGAAATCGACTTTGTTGTGACCCAAAGCCCACGGATCATGATCCGTGGGCTTTCGTCTTCCTCACTTCACCAAAAACCCATTTCTCACGTGTACCGCGCACTCGCGTGTTGTGGCTCGAAGAAGATGGGCAGGTGGCGGTCGATTTGCAGGAACCCGGCGGGGGTGAGTTCGACGCCGGTGGGGGTCACGGTCAGCCAGCCGTCGCTTTGGAGTTTGGCGTAACCGTCACGGAACTCCGCGTGAATGTCCACGCCGAACTTCTGCTGGAAGTACGCTTGGTCCAGGTGGCCGGTTTTCAGTTGCAAAATCATCTCGCGGACGAGCCGTTGGTGGTCGGTCACTCGCAACGCTCTCCCCAACGGCAGTTGGCCTTTGTCGAGGAGGTCGATGTACTGTTCCCACGTGTCCACATTCTGAATGTGAACGCCGTTGATGTGGCCGAACGACGCCACGCCGGTGCCGAACATGTCCGCCCCGCTCCACAGGGCGTCGCGGTAGACGAACTGGGTTTTCGCCTTGCTTTTCACGACGGTGTAGGCGCTGGAAATCTCGTACCCGGCGGTCACGAACTCGGCGAAGGCGTACTCGACCCACGCCCGCTTCGTCGGCCAATCGGCGATCGCCATTGCCGGTTCGTCGTTGCCGATGACCTTGAGTTCCTTCGAGAACACCGTGTTGTACGGCAACTCCATCTGGTAAACCGTCACGCTATCCGGGTCGAGCAGAATCGTCTTCCGGACGCAATCTTTCCAGTTGTCCCAGTCCTCGCCGACCATCCCGGCGATCAGGTCGATGTTAATTTGCTCGAACCCGAGGTCGCGTGCCCAACCGTAGGCACGGTGGATTTCGTCTTCGAGGTGGGCGCGGCCGTTGTACTTCAGAATCTCCGGCTTGAAGTTCTCCACGCCCAGGCTAAGGCGGGTCACACCGAGTTCCTTCAACGTCTGGAGTTTGTGCTGTTGCAGCGTGCCGGGTTCGCACTCGAACGCGACTTCGCGGGCACCGTCCCACGGCAGAATGGCTTGCAACTTCTCCATCAACCCGCGCAGTTGTGTCGCGCTCAAGTACGAGGGCGTGCCGCCGCCGAAGTACACGTAGTCGAGCTTCCGCCCACCAATGCACGCGGTCTGAGCTAGCAGTTCGACTTCCTTGGTAATCGCGTTGATGTACGTGGACACATCGGAGGCGTTCTTGTCCGTGTAGACGCGGAAGTAGCAGAACTTGCACCGCTTGCGGCAGAACGGGATGTGCAGGTACAGCCCGAGCGGCGTGCCCGGTTTCGGCGGGGTGTTTAACGCTGTGACTGCGTCCGGGACGAAGTCCTTCTTCCAGAACGAGAACGGCGGGTAGTTCGCAATGAAGTAGTTCCCCAGCCCGGTCTTTTCTTGGTCAACGGCAACCATCACACACCTTCGGGACTAGGAGCACGTCGGGCAAACAGGGGTTTGGCGTCAGTTCTAACTCAATTAAGTCATACCGAACGTGGCACGAACTCTTTCAACGGGGCCGGTAGCCCATTCTCGGCACGTCCGCAATCTGATGACCCGCATCAACAGCGTTTCCTCATTTTAGCAACTTGTCGGCGGGGCGGTACGATGTCGTTTGTGTTGTGCCCAATAGTGATCTAGGCTTCGGCAACTTCAACTCGACCCGGTACGAAAGTTGCGATCGATTCCAACTCCGGACACTCAAGTCGGATTCCGTCGGCATTTGATTGATGTGATTGTTATAACTTGTGGCGCGGACTGGGAGATTGAAACGAGTGAGGACGAAGACAGCCCCGATGCCCTTGAACGAAGCGGAACAGAATGAAGCGGCACGAATGGACGCGCTGTTGCGGTACTCCATTCTCGACACGGCGGCGGAACCGGAGTACGACGACCTCACGCGGTTGGCGGCGTTTATCATTGGTACCCCGATCGCGCTGGTCAGCTTGATCGATACCAATCGGCAATGGTTCAAATCTAAGGTCGGCATTTCGGTTAGTGAAACCCCACGGGAGTTGGCGTTTTGCGCTCATGCGATTCGTCAAAACGATGTCTTCGTTGTGCCTGACGCGACCCTTGACGAGCGGTTCAAGGATAATCCCTTGGTCACGGGCAACCCGGACATTCGATTTTACGCCGGCTTCCCACTGACCACACCTGACGGCCACAACCTTGGCACACTGTGCGTGATTGACACCGTTCCGCGCGTTCTGACCGAGCCGCAGCAGGACGCACTCCGCGTGTTAGCCCGACAGGTCGTGACCCAACTTCTCCTGCGGCAGCAACTCAAAGCGTTGGAAACGGCGTTAGCCGCGAAACAACAGGTCGAGGCAGACTTGCGCAGCAGTCAGGAGCGGTTCCGCGCCTTCATGGACCACAGCCCGGCGATGGCGTACATGAAAGACGAGGACGGGCGGTTCGTCTTCGTCAACAAGCCGATCTGCGAACGGTTCGCGATTCCCGAGGACGGGTGGATTGGCAAGACGGACATCGACTTGTGGGGGGCCGAGATTGCCCGACCACTTCTGGAGTTTGATCGGCAGGTTCTCGCCACCGGGCAAATGACGAAACAGTTGGAAACCGTCCCGACGCCGGACGGGTTGTCGTCCCACTGGCAGTCGTTCAAGTTCCCGTTCACGGAAACCTCGGGGCGGCGGTTCTTGGCGGGCATGTCCGTGGACGTGACGGCGGAAACGAAGGCCGAAGTCGCCCTGCGGGCCAGTGAAGCGAAGTTCCGCAACACGATGGACCACCTGGCCGAAGGCGTCTTCGTGGTGGACGTTGCCACCCGCCGGTTCGTCGAAGCCAACCTTTCGTTGCGGACCATGCTCGGCTACACGGCGGACGAGTTTACCGCCCTGACGCCGTTCGACATCGTTGCGAACGAGAGCCGTGAAGTGTATTTAAGCACCGTCCAAAGCATGGATGATCGACTGGCCCAAGACGGCCGCTGCGATCTGGGGCGGCGGCAACTCCGTCGCAAAGACGGCTCCATCATCACCGCCGACTTGCAAGTCTCGGCCGTCCCGAACGGCGGCGCCGGGTTGCACGCCGTCATCGTCCGCGATGTCACCGAAGACTTGCGGAACGAACAGCTTTTGTTCGACTACCAGTCGAACTTAGAAACGGCGAACGCCAAGCTCCGGTTGCTCGCAGTCACGGACGGATTGACCGGGATCTACAACCGGGCCGCGTTCAACGAAAAACTCGCCGATGGTTACGACCGTGCGACTCGGTATTGCCACTTGCTGTCCGTGATTATGTTAGACGTCGATTACTTCAAGCAATTCAACGACACGTTCGGCCACCCGGCCGGGGACGACGTGCTGCAAACGGTTGCCAAATCGCTATCCGCGACGGTCCGCAGTACCGACGTTGTGGCTCGATACGGCGGGGAAGAGTTCGCCATCATTCTGCCGGACACGGATTTCGCGGGCGCGATGGTGTTGGCCGAACGCTGCCGTCGTGCGGTAGCGACTGCGACGTGGGACAAACGGGCGGTGACGGTGAGTGTCGGCGTCAGTACCCTCACTCCGGAGACGGCGAACGCCTCGGCCCTACTCCGGGAAGCCGACCAAGCACTGTACCTCTCGAAGCAAACCGGCCGGAACCGCGTCAACCACGGCAGCGGTTCGATTTCGATGCTGGCAACCTGCCGGTCTTAGGTCGCAGACGGGTTCACCCCTTTTCGCAAATCCTGCCGAACTCATGGCAGCCGCTAGTTCACCACGTCTATACTTTGACACAACCCTCAGTATAAGTTCTGACAGTTGGATTGACTTGGCGTTCGACCCCGACGGGTCGTTCGATTACCCCCGGCACCGCCCTGGGGACTGGCTTCCTAGCCCGAGGATCCTTGTGACAGCGGAACAGTTCTTACTGGTCGCCGAAGCTCTTCCCGAACCGATGCTGTTGCTCCGGTGCGACGGCCAGGTTCTTGCCGGGAATCGTGACTTCACCGAACTGTTTGGTTCGTCTATCGGGCAACACACCCAGGGTCGGGGTTGGCTCGACGCACTCCACCCCGACGATCGGGACCGGGCGAAGGAACGCTGGCTCCATTCCTTGACCAACAAAGTACCTTTTAACTTCGACTGCCGCATTCGGGCGCGGAATGCGGGCTACCGTCACTACGCGGTTCGTGGCGTGCCGGTCGTCAATTCCAAAGGCCAGTTCGACGAATGGATCGGAACGGTCACGGACGTTCACGACCGCAACCAGGCCGAAGAACAGTTGCGGCACAGCGAAGCGCGGTTCCGCGCCGCAGTCGAGGCGGTGAACAGTTTAATCTGGACGAACGACGCCGCCGGCATGATGGTAGGCGAGCAGTCCGGGTGGGGGAATTTTACCGGGCAGACCCAAGAGGAGTATCAAGGGTACGGCTGGTCCCGAGCCGTGCATCCGGCGGACGCGCAACCGACGATCGACGCCTGGGACCAAGCCGTTGCCGAGCAACGAACGTTCGTGTTCGAGCACCGCGTTCGGCGGCACGACGGCGAATGGCGGGTGTGTTCGATTCACGCCGTTCCGCTGCTGAGCGACACCGGGAAAATCCTGGAATGGGTGGGCGTCCACACCGACATTACCGACGCGAAACAGGCCATCGAGCGGGAGCGGCATTTGTTGGCCGATGCTGCAATGGCCAACGCCAAGTTCCGGGCGTTCTTCGACCAAGGGGCGCTGTTCGCCGGCATGATGAGCTTGGACGGCAACCTGATTGAGGTCAACCGCTTGGCGTGGGAGGGGTGCGGGTACACCCGCGAGCAGTGTGTCGGCAAGCCGTTCTGGGACGGCCCGTGGTGGCGTCCGTCGGTCGAACTCGTGGACCGAATCCAGGCCGCGACCGCGCAGGCCGCTACGGGTCAAGCGTTCCGGGCGGAGCTACCGTACTTCGTGGCCGACGGCACCGAGCGGGTGGCCGACTTCATTCTCCTGCCGATCAAAAATGAATCGGGCCAAGTTCAATTCCTGGCCCCGACCGGGATCGACATCACCGAGCGTAAATTGCTCGAAATGAGGCTCCGGCAGTTGGCAGCCGATCTCTCCGAGGCCGACCGCCGCAAGGACGAGTTCCTGGCAACTCTCGCCCACGAACTACGCAACCCGCTCGCCCCGATCCGCAACGGACTGCAAATCTTGCAGTTGGCGGGGAGCACCCCGATTGTGGCCGAGAAAGTGCTCGCCATGATGGAGCGACAACTGAACCAGATGGTCAGGTTAGTCGATGACTTGCTCGACGTGAGTCGTATCTCCCGTGGCAAAGTGGAACTTCGCAAGGAGCGAATTGACTTGGCAACGGTGGTGCAAAATGCCGTCGAGACTAGCCTGCCGCTCATCGAACAACAAGGTCACTCCCTGACGGTGACGCTGCCGCCGGACCCGGTCTATCTCGACGCCGACGCCACCCGGTTGGCCCAGGTTTTCTTGAACTTACTCAACAATGCCGCCAAGTACAGCGAGAAGGGCGGCCAAATCTGGTTGACGGCCGAACAACAACGCGAGGAAGTGATAGTGTCCGTGAAGGACACCGGGATCGGCATTTCGTCGGTCCAGTTGCCACGGATTTTCGAGATGTTCTCCCAGGTCTCGACGGCGCTAGAAAAGTCACAGGGTGGGCTAGGTATCGGGTTGTCGTTGGTCAAGGGTTTGGTCGAACTGCAAGGCGGCACGATCGAAGCCCGTAGCGAAGGACTCGGCAAAGGGAGTGAATTTATCGTGCGGTTGCCGACCTGGAGCGGGACCACGTTGCCAGTTCCGTCCGCGAATGGAACCGGCAAGGTTGAACCGGCGTCCCACCCGAAGTGTCGCATTTTGGTGGTCGATGACAACGAAGACGCCACGGTGAGCTTGGCGATGATGTTGGAGATCATCGGCCACGAAGTTTACACGGCACACGACGGGGAAACCGGCGTAAAACTCGCCAAGAAGTGGCAGCCCAACATCATCCTGATGGACCTCGGAATGCCGCGGATGAACGGCTACGAGGCCGCCCGCCACATCCGCCAAGAAACCTGGGGCACGCGAATCATCCTGGTCGCCTTAACCGGGTGGGGTGCCGACGACGACCGCCGCAAGACCCAAGACGCCGGGTTCGATCGCCACCTCGTGAAACCCGTGGAGCCGAACGCCTTGCTCCAGTTGCTCGCCGAATTGCAACACACGTTGGGCACCACCAGCTAGATTACTTTCAGTTTCATTGTTGCATTCTGGTTAGCCCGACGCGCGTGTTTTGACGTTGCGCTTTCGGAGTACCCCGAAGGGGTTCAATCGAATAGCCCAGGGTCGCGGCGCTTCGTCGCGCACCCTGGGTCGGCCCGGAAATGGAACTTACCCCGAAGGGGTTACATCGTGCGCCGCGACGAGCGATGCAACCCCTTCGGGGTAAGGCCTGGGTGGTGTCGGTAGCCCAGGGTGCGCGGCGAAACGCCACGACCCTGGGCTATTCGATTGAACCCCTTCGGGGTACTCCGAAAGCGCAACGTCAAAACTTGCGCGCCGGGCTAACAAAACTAGCCGCCAGAATGATGACAAAATTGCGTGAATGAAGTCTCCGAATCATCCCTTGCGATAGACGCCGAGCAGGCAGTTTTCCGGGTAGGTCAAGCCGACAGTGTGCAGCAATTTCCACGACAGCAATTCGACATAGTTCATCAGCTTGAAGCGGTAAAACGTGCGGCAATCGTCGAGATACGTGAACGATTCCTCGGTCAGCCCGTTGGCCGAGGCGAGTTCCCGAAGCGCCCGGCGAGTGTTCATCTTGTACGCCACCGGAAACGTGTCCTGTTCTTCGGTTTTCCAGATTAACTTTTTGATCGGATTATGCAGCCCGAACGGAATGACCCACGCGGCCATCGAGACCGGGGTGAATTTATTGACGGTATACAGCACCAACTTACCGCCGGGTTTCAGAAACTTCGCCATCGCGGCGACGGCGTCCTGGGGTTTCGTGATGTGTTCGGCCACCATCCGGAGCGTGAGGACATCGAACGGTTCCGTGGCTTGGTAGTCTTCGATAAAAGCCTGCGCTCGTTCGTGGACGTAAGGGTTCTCGTGGATGTTCGCACTGGGGTCCACGCCGACGAGGCGGCCACAGCGGTCCGAAAGTTGTTTCGCCAATGTGGGGTTGATTGGAAAGACATCTCGTCCCCCGCCCACGTCCAACCAGCGACAACCGGGTGTCACAAGTTTTTCAACCACGGCTTCGTAATAGTCTTCGGGGGAATAATAACCAAACCGATAGCGCCGACGTGGATTTTGCCCGGCCACGACAGGGTCGCCGTACTTTTGCCGAAACACCGCGAGCAGATCGGTCGGTTGAACAAGCATCGAGAGTCCCAACGAAAAAAACGAACGGAGGGCCGTCGGGTATAATCTAGAGCGGGATCGGCTATCGGCCTTATTTTTTCGCCCCGAGGCGGTAAACGGTACCTTTGTCCGTGCCTACAACGAGGCAGTCCGGACCCACGGCGACGGACCCGGTGACGGCACTATCGAGCGTGAGTTGCTGAACTTGCTTGCCGGTGTCCAAATCCAAAACGTAAAATTCCGCAGTGGTGGACATGCACCCGACGTACACTCGATTGCCAACTACAACCGGCGACGCATCGACGTTCCCTTCGGTGACAAAGTTCCATTTCTCGTGTCCGGTCACCCGATCAATCGCGTAAACTTTCTTGTCCCGACTCCCCGCAATCACGTACTTCTCGGTGACTGCCGTGGACGCATAGAACGGCTGTTGGCGGCGCTTCGATTCAAACTCCCAACTCTTCTTCAACGTCTTCCAGTTCACCGCCAAGACTTGGTTCGTCATCGTGCCGACGTAGACATGGTCATCAACCACGGACGCCGTTGCCGCCGCTTGGCCGCCAAGGTCCAAGTTGCCAAGCGACTTCCCGGTGGTAACGTCGATGACGTGCAAAAGGCTATCGCACCCCGCCACAAAAGTCCGGTCACCAATCACGGGGGACGCGCCATTCACGGGTCCGTCGATTTTGAACTCCCACACTTTCTTGCCGTCCGCTGAAAGCCGGTACAGTGTCGAATCGTGCGACCCAACCAGGATGTCGTCCTTGAAGAAGTTGGCGCCCGCTTGGATCTCACCGCTCGTTTCAAACGTCCAGACTTTCGCGCCGGTGGCGGCATCGACGGCGTAGAACTTCCCCTCCAAATCCCCGACGTAAACGCGGCCTTTGTTCACCGCCGGTGATGCTTTCATCGACCCGAGTTGCACCTTCCACTTCTGCTGCCCGGTTGCCAAATCGAGTGCGTAGAGGTGCTTGTCCATCGAGGCAACGTACACAACGTTGCCGACAATGGCGGGTGCGCCTTCGATCGAGTCCTTGCACTTGAACATCCAGACTTCGTCGAGCTTGTCTGGCAACGTGGTCGCACCGTTTCCAGTCATCGACGGGCTGCCGCGAAACACCGGCCAATCGGCAGCGACAAGGGGTTGGCACACCATGATGAGGCAAAAACAGGCAGTGCGAGACATTCGCTTTTCCTCACAACGCGGCTTGGTAGATGTGCAGAAGGTCGGCTTCCGTCACGGGGCGGGGGTTGAACCGGGCCGTCCACTGTTGGTTCGCTTCTTCCGCCAAGATGGAGAGGATACTTTCGCTAACGTTGCAGTCTTTCAACGAAGTCGGCAAGCCCGCTGCCCGCACCAGTTGTGTCACTCGACGGGCGAGAATTTCCGACGCCGGTTCGCCGTTGGCGTGCTGACTCGGCACTTGCAACTTGGCGTACAGGGATTCCACTGCCACCGCATTAAAGCGAATGACGTGCGGCAACATCAAGCCGATGGCGACGCCGTGGGTCATGCCGTAATGGGCCGTCAACGGGTTCGCACAACTGTGGCACACGCCCAGCATTGACGCTTCAATCGACATACCGGCGAGGTGGGCGCCCCATTGCATTGCCCCGCGTGATTCCAAGTCGGTGGGGTTGAGTAGCACTTGCTCGAAGTGTTGCTCCAGATGTTGCCACGCGGTTGCGGCGAACACTTGGGACATCGGGTTGGCTTTGGTGCTGACGAACGATTCGATCGCGTGGGCCACGGCATCAATACCCGTGACCGCCGTGACCATGCGCGGTTGGGACACGGTCAGTTCGGCATCGAGGATCGAGATGCGGAACGCGGCTTTCTTATCGCCGCACGCCATCTTCATGTGGGTCGAATCATCGGTGATGAGTGCGTAACTCTGGGCTTCACTGCCGGTGCCGGACGTGGTCGGCACACCAATTGACGGCAACATCGGCTTGGTCGCTTTGCCATGCCCACGGTAATCCGCCATCCGCCCGCCGTTGGTGAGGATGAAGTTGATCCCCTTCGCGCAGTCCATCGAACTGCCACCGCCGACGGCCACGATAATGTCAATTCCGTTTTGCTTGGCCAAAGCCACCCCTAGGGTGACTTCACGCTCCGTGGGGTTCTCTTTGACGCCATCGAAGGTGAACACGGCCAACCCGGCTTCAGTCAACACCTGTTCGGCGCGTTGCGGGTGCCCGGCCTTTTCAAGGCCGGGGTCCGTGACCAACAACGCCCGACTACCACCCAATTCGCGGGCGAGTTCGCCGAGTCGGTTGAGTCCACCGACTTCAACAATCACCCGCCCCAGGGGTTGAAAATCAAACGACGGCAGTGGGTCGGGGTTCGCGCTGGAACTGGAGTGCCCGTTGGCGGTAGAGGTGCGTAAAGAGATTCCCTTCATGCGGCTGGTCCCACGTCAAACGGTTGGTTGGCAATGGCCCGATGTTCAGGCGTTCGATGTGCGGGCACGCCATCACATCGGCGATAAATTTCGGGTCTTCGGTCACGGCGGTCGCGGCCAGGGTG
>JAYVXO010000204.1:0-32938 GCA_043785105.1 Fimbriiglobus sp. | reverse complement strand
GATGAAGTTCGATTTCACCCTCACGTAGCACTTCACGACTTCGAAGCGTGGCTCCTGCCTTACTGGCCGAAAATCCAAAGAATCACGGGGACCAATCGCAAGTCTCCCGGCCCAAATCCCGAGAAAGTGAATCATGGCAACTCGCCAGCCTACAGGCTGGCGGAAGTGTTTGAAACGGGGAAGAACACTGACTCCTACGTCAAAACGCGAGATGCCGGCCGAATACTCAAGGACGAAGACCTAGCAGTATCCATTAACGCATGCCTTGAGTTGAAGGCATTCGTAGACAGGATCATCGAGATTTGCGGTTAGCTTTTGATGTAAAGAAGCAGCTATATGGTCATACTATCCCGGCAAATGATACCGCGGCTTCTTGCCCGTCATGGTGATGTCGAGCACTTTGCCGAACTCGTCGAGCGCCATGTGATAGCGCTTTTCTCCTTCGAGGCGGTGCAGCGTCAGGTGGTACGTTGCGCTCACTTCGGCCAAATACGGGCGGTTTTCGGCCGGCTTGGGGATGCGGAGTTGGCCCCACGAACCGTCGCCCAAGTAGACGATGCCGGTCTTGTCGTCGACGGCGCCGCCGCGCAGCGGGTGGGTTCGCTTGAAGGTGTGGTCGTGGTGTTCGAGGACGAGATCGACGGTGTGCTTCTCAAACAGTGGCACCCAGTTTTTGCGTTGCTCTTCGCCGGTGCCGAACTTGCCGAGTATGCCTTCTGCCACCCGGTACGACGGGTAACACGGCACGTGATTCACAACCATCAGGTGAGACTTGCCGGCACGGTCGGCGAGAGACTTGTCCAACCAACTCGTTTGCTCCCCGGCAATCGGTGCGGCGTGGCCGCTATCGAGTAGTACCAAACTGAGGTAGTCGCCGAAGTCGAGCGTGGCGTAACTTTTCTCCGAATACAACCCGTCGAAGAGTGGCGTGAAGAACGTGGCGTCCTTCAGCGTCTTGCCGTATCCGCCCTTCACTTCGTGGTTGCCGACACACACCACCATCGGGATCAGGCGGTTCTGGCTGTCGATCATCGTCGTGGCGTAGTTCTGGATAAACCTCAACGCCGTCGATCCGCTCGTTCCGTTGTCGTAGCCCAAGTCCCCGCCGATCAGGGCGAACATCGGGTCTTGCTTGGCGGCTTGTTTGTTGTTGTTCAGGGCATGAATACTGGTGCCGCAATCGCCGCCGGAAATGAAGCTGAAGGCGCGTGTCGCCTTGCTAGGCATGGTGCGGAAGCGGTACGTCGGCGATTGCAGACCGATTTTGAAGTCGTACTCCGTGCCGGGAACTAGGCCGGTTAACTCCGCGCGGTAAATGTTCAAGTCGATCGGCCCGGTCGGCCCGAGAAACGATTGCACAACCGGGTACGGCTTCGCCTTGGCGATCGGCCCAATCTGCCATTCGGCCTTGCCCCAGTTGCTGAACCGAATCACCGGGTCATTTACGTGATTGGCTTTGCAAATCCACTGAATCGTGATCGTGGTGGTCGGGTCTTGTTGCCACGTCAGGAACAAGGTGTCCGGTTTGAACGTCTTTTCGACTTCCACGGGTGCGGGTTTGTCCTGGCGCAACAGGACTGGTCCCGAAGCCACAAGACTACCAAGCCCAGCACCAATAAAACCACGGCGATTAAACATCGGCGACATTAGAAATGCTCATATTAAGAGGGTGCAAGAGTATTTAAAGTAATCAACTTTCAATGGCGTATCGCGTGAAGGGAAGGATTTCACGCAACATTCATGTCGTCATGCGATCCTGAACTGGAGTCGCATACGGCTGTAGCTGTAGAATTTTAGCGGTTTTTGTTAGCCCGACGTGCCAACGAGGGGTCCGGTCGGGACGGTCCCGCCCTGGTCTGTCTTGCCGAACAACGTTGGTACGGCGTGGAGTTCGTTTCGGCAGACCCCTCGCTGGCGCGTCGGGCTAACCTGGACGCAACAAGTTTTTGCTCGTGGACCCAGGGCGGCGGCGCCAAGCCTCCTTGCCCTGGGCTGAGTGCTCCCAGACCTTCGGCCTGAAGACAAAAAACGCCTAAGTCGTGAATAAGTTTTTCACCCAGTATCGTGACGCCCATCCAACGCAAGCGGGCGTGCCAGACGGCGTCATTTATTGGATTGCCCCCGCGTGCTACTTGGCAATTCCGGCGGCTTCGGCGCGGAGGTTTTGGATGGTTTGGAGTAGCTTTTCGATCGTGGGTTGGTCGGGGGTGCCGTTCACTTTGAGGCGCAAACGGCCGGTGCCATCGAACACGACGATGTTGGGTTGTCCGGCCCGCAGAGTGAACTCTTTCTCCATCACGCCGGTGAAGTCGAGCCAAACGGGAACGTCCGGGGATGCTTTTTTCACCTGGGTGCGAATGAGATCGCGGACGACATTCGGTACCGTTCCCGCACAGGCCACCGGCACCACGAACACGTCGGGTGATCGCATCCCCATTGCCACACCCTGAAGCGGCGCGACGGGGGCACTACGGGCTTTTGCCGGGGCTTGTCCGATGGCGGTCGGGTGAAAGAGGATGTGCAGTTTCTCGCCGAGTTCGCGGCACGATTCGTTGGCTTTGCGGTCACCGTAAACCAGCACGACCACGTCACCCCGGTAGCCAGCCAAATCCTGACGACGGGAGAACTGGTCTTCGAGAACTAACTCGACCGGCTTCGCTTCGGCGATCTTCGCAACCGGCAACGCAGGAGTTTGTGCCACCACCGCCGCGTTGAGCACTGTCACACCGATGACACTGAGTAAGAGTTGACGCATCAGACACCCCCGCGCCGCCGGCGCGCCTCCGAAGACATAAAACGGGCAACGGCAATCGCCAAGAAAACGGCTGCGAAACCCGCCACGATCGCCACATTTGGCAACGTCGAAAGCAAACCCCGTCCCTGCCACGTCACGGCATCTAGCCCCTTCATCGCCCACGTCGTCGGGAGTGACAACGCGAGGTCACGCGCCCAACTTGGCAGGACGAACGAGGGCAGCCACAACCCCCCCAGCATCGACACGCCGAGGATCACGAGGATACAAACGCTGCGGGCGCGGGCTTCCGTGCCACCGATGGCGGCGACGAGTAAGCCTGTTGCCGCCGCAAGTGAACTGGCCCCGAAAGCCAGCAGGATGAAGCCAACCCACGAACCGGACACGGCCACGCCGAACGCCACATAGCCGAACGCGAAGGTGACCAAAATTTGCAAGAACGCGATCGTCGCCGTCGAGGTCGCCTTGCCCAGCAACAGCGCCCACAACGGGACCGGCGCAGCCCGGAGACGTTGCCAGAGGCTGCGTTGGCGGTCCCGCAACAAGAGTAGCCCGCTCTCCATGCCCCAGAACAGTAGGTACTGCAAAGTCATTCCGCAGAAGCTGTGGCTATACGAGTTGAAGCCTGCCAAATTGGAATTCACCAGCGGCGTTGTTTCGACAACAAACGGCAGTGACATCGCATCGTCACTAACAGCGGCGCCGACCCACGGGGACAGATGATCCTTCGCCAACCGCCGCATCACCACTTCGCAAACCACGCCTTCGGCCCACTGGCCTTCACTGGCCGCCAACGGGTTGTGTTGAATCAACACCTGCGGTCGTTCACCGACTGTTTGCGGTTTCCACGTGGCGAGCTTTTCAAACCCGAGTGGGAACAGGACGGCCACACCGGGGCGACGGTCCGCGACCCGACGTTCGGCTTCGCCGCGTGTGACCACTTCCGCCTCAACACGGGGACTGAGCAGCAATTCCGCGACGACTTTTTGGGTGAACGGTCCGTCGTCTTCCATCACGATTAGGAGCGGCAGTTTCGGCGACCCGGTTTGCCCCGGTCCCTGGTGAAAAATCATGCCGAACGCAGACGCCAGCACAATCGGTACGGCGAAACACAACGCGGCGGCGCGCCGATCGGACCAGAAGATCGACCAGTCGTTGGCGGCCAGCGTCAGGATCAGCCGAAGGTGTGCGCGCATAAATTCAGACAAATCAGTCCAGGGGTTGGGAAGGTCACGTTGCGTCCACAGGTGTGGATAACGACTCGGTCGGCGTACTGCCGAGCAGGTGTTCGAGCCGACCGGGTGGGGTGCGGAACGTCTCAAGAATCACGCCGTCACTCATGACCACTGCGAGCGCTTTGCCCAGGGCTTCTTGGGTGGGTGCGGCCAGTCGTAACCGTCGGCCCGTGACTTCGATTTCGACATCCTGGCCGACACGGTGCTTGAGGCTCTTTTGAAAGAACTTCGGCAACATCTCCCGCAAATGGGCGTACAAAATCGCACGGCCGGCGGGTTGGTAACGAATCAGTTCCGCCGGTTTTCCGCAGGCGATCAGCTTGCCGCGATCCAACACCGCGATGCGATCACAACCACTTTCGGCTTCGTCCAGATGGTGTGTGGTCAAGAGAATCGCGTGGCCTTTTTCGCGCAAATCGAACAGCGTTCCGAACAGCGCATCTCGGCTGGCCGGGTCGAGCGATGCGGTCGGTTCATCGAGTAACAAGACGGCGGGATTGTGCAACAGTGCGACCGCCAAGTTCAGGCGTTGTTTCATGCCGCCGGAGTACGTGCTGACGCGATCGGCTCGCCGGTCGGTTAACCGGGCGGCGCTCAGCGATTGCTTGATAGCGCGTTTCAAACCGCTGCCGAATAGGCCGTAGAGTTGACCGAAGAACGTCAAATTCGCTTCCGCCGAAAGCTCGTCGTAAAGGGCCGGTTCTTGCGGTACGAAGCCAACCCGCTTGGCAAACGCGGCGGGGTTTTGTTCCCGCCGAATGCCCTCGATACTCACGGCCCCTTCGACGGGGTCGATGATCCCGGCTGCGGCGGCTAACGTCGTGCTTTTGCCGGACCCGTTCGGCCCGAGCAACCCGACGATCTCGCCCCGCGCCACGTGCAGCGAGACGCCATCGACGGCCAAGGTGGTCCCATAGCGGACGCGGATTGATTCGATTGCTAGTGCATACGAAACGGTCATGTCGGCTTCGTCGGGAAAATAAGGTTCATCCTTGAACGCAGAAACGATATATCCGACTAGGACACGCGGCGTCAATCCGAATACTCCCCCAGATCACGGCACCATGACCAAGCCCACCACGCGGCCACCGTTGCCCCAAGTCCCGGACCACACACCCCATTACGTGAACGTGTTACTGCCGTTTTTCGGCGCCGTGTTCGGTTTGGCGTTGTGCGTGTTTGTGTGGAATCGCGGGGTGGAAGGGCTACCCACGGTACCGCTCTTTTTCGGCGGCTGGCTGGTGGGGTTGTTGTTGCCGCGTCTTTACAAGCAGCGGTACCGCGTGTTGGGTTTTATCCCGTACACGACGACCGTGGCGCTGGTGGTCGTCGGAATCGCGGAACTCGGTCTCGGTTGGCCGAACTGGTTGATCGGACTGTTTTGCCTGTTCGAGGGCTTCGGCGTCGGAGCGATCTTGCGCTACCGGGACCGTTACCGATTGGAGCCGCTGGGGTTCTACTCGGCAGCGCTGTTCGGTCTTGCTACCGCCGTTGCTGTGATTGCTTTCTTTCATTACCTCGGTGCGAATTCGGAAAGTTTGCGACTGGTCTATCAACTGGCTTTGCTCATTGTTGGCGCCGTATTCGCGGTCGTCGCATGGGTGTTGTTCATGCGGCCTGCCGTGGAAATCTTCGTCGAGCCGTTCATGCGGTTCCAGTATTCCGCAACGATGGCTGGTCCTGGGATTTCCCAAGTTCCGATCACCGGCCCCTGTCTGGTCATCGCCAACCATGCGGCGTGGTTTGACCCGGTCTTCGTCGCGGAAGTCGTGCCGCGTGCCACCACGCCGATGATGACCGCGGGGTTCTACGATTTGCCAATTCTCGGCATCCTCATGCGTCGCGTCTTCCGCGTGATTCGGGTGGCAGAGACCGCAGCGCGCCGACACGCCCCGGAGATTCAAGAAGCCATCTCGGCCCTGAAGCAAGGTCGCTGTGTGGTGATTTTCCCCGAAGGGTATTTGCGTCGCAAAGAAGACCAAGTCCTCCGACGCTTCGGCCAAGGCGTCTGGCAAATTCTGAAAGCCTGCCCGGACACACCGATCGTGAGTTGCTGGATCGAAGGAAGTTGGGGGTGCTATTTCTCCCACTACAACGGCCCGCCGACGACGAACAAAAAGTTCGATTTCCGCCGCCCGATTCGGGTCGGCGTGTCGAGTCCGATCACCATCCCGCCACTGCTACTAACCGACCACCTCGTCACCCGCATCTATCTCATGAACTGCGTTCTGAACGCCCGCAACCACCTCGGCTTGCCCGAAGTTCCACGGGTCGAGATTTTGACGAAAGAAGAAGAGTAAGCTTCAATCATAAAGCCAGACATCAACTCGTTCGCCGGGGGCGTAGCCTTCGCGGTCGCGGTCTACCAGGACAAACCCTACCGACGAGACGGTGGTACTCAGGATCGACGCGCCGCTCACGGCGATTGGTTCGACGCTCACGCCGACTTGTTTGACGCGGACGTAATCAACTCGTCCGACGGCTGACACGATTTTCGCGGCGAGTGGGAAGGACTGACAACGGTAGGGCATCGCGGGGCCACGTCCGCCGAGTTGCCGTATCACGCGACCGGCGAAGAGGTCGTAGGCACAGAGACACGACACCGGGTTTCCGGGTAGCAAGAAAACGGTACGAACCCGATGCGAGGTGACGGGCGGCAAGAACCCTACCCCCGTTGGGCTGGCGGGGCGGAGCGCGATCCCGTGGATTGCGAGTTCGCCTAACTCCGCGACCGCACGCGGCGCATGGTCCTCCTTGCCAACCGACGAACCGCCGGACACGAGGATGACATCAGCATCCGTTGTCGCCAGCGCATCCCGGATCGTCTCGTAGCGGTCTTCGAGATGCTGAACCGGCAAGCACTCCGCACCGTCGCGCCTCACGAGTGCCATCAGCATCGGGGAGTTACTGTCCACGATTTGGTAACCGTGAGGGATCGCTCCCGGTCGCAGGAGTTCATTCCCGGTGACCAACACCGCGACCCGTGGGCGACGGATTACGTTGGCTGCCCCGATGCCGATGGAGGCGAGCAAACCCACGTCTTGCGGACGAAGTTTGCGAAGGGCCGGGAGAACTTCGCAACCCTGTGTCACGTCTTCCCCGATCCGCCCGATGTGCCGACCGGGTGACACGGATTCCCGCACCTGTACCCGACCCGTGCCCGGTTCTGCTTCGGTGGCTTCCGCTTGTAACACGGCATCCGCACCATTCGGGATGGGTGCCCCCGTCATGATCCGCACCGCTTCGCCAGTTTGCACGGTCCCCCGAAACGGCTGATTGGGCAACGATTCACCAATGACGCGCAGCGGTAGCGGGTTATAAGAATCCGCGCCAAACGTGTCCTCCGCCTGCACGGCGTAGCCATCCATTGCGGCACGAGCAAAGCCCGGTACGTTCACTTGCGAAATGATCGCACGGGACAAGACACGCCCCGCCAGTTCTGGGAGCGGCACTAATTCTTCCGCCACGCATTGCACGCGGTCGTCGAGTAACCGCAATACCTGCTCGACTTCCGCCCGATCGCGGAAGCCCTTCATGCGGACATCAAAAAACGGTCGCGTCATAGGTGAATGTCCGAATGCTCGTGGCCCATGCGGTCCGGAAAGTTCTGCTGGACTTGTTGACATCAGGGTGAGCGTTACATTTGTTGGTGGAAATTTGCACACAAATCGTCTGGTTTTCAGCCTGAAGGGCTGGGAGAACTCAGCCCAGGGTGAGCCGCTTCGGCGTAACCCTGGGTTCACGGGTCGCTATTCCTAGCAGTCTGAAGGACTGCGAGCCGAGAGTCAGGGACGATTGCTGTCAGCCCTTCAGGCTGAGAATTTTTTCGGCGAGACCCAGGGCGTCGTCGCCAAGCCTCCTCGCCCTGGGCTGAGTTCTCTCAGGCTTTCAGCCTGAAGACAAAGAATGCCAGTGCAGTGAACAAATTTCCCACCAACTCTCGTGGCGCTCACCCTTGACATCATCCGGTTGCATTCTACGGTTGCAGGCGTTGGATTCTTGTGTTGCTGGAATGCGCTGGTGGTCCGCTTGCCGGTATCGCAGCAGCCAACACCACGGACCAATTGATTCCACGAGACTGATCGCATGGCTGCCGATGATCCCACCTTTTCCGAATCCATACTGGACGAGGCGACACCAGCCAGCCCGCTTCCTTCGTGGTTGGTCGCGGCTGACTCGGGGGTTTTGAAGGGGTCGTTGCTGTCCAGTTGGGCGAACCTGGACTTGGGTACGGCGTTCTCCCAGTACCAGTCTGGCCAGACAAACCGGGCCGAGAATTCTTCGACGAAGGCGGCCAGTGAAAGCGGGATTCGCCGCGTGACCCGGATCCCACCGCAATCGGTCGCCGTCACGGACCGACCGGCCTCCAACATCACACCGCACCCGCTTTCCGTGCTTCGAGCCGAGGATTGGCAGGTTGTGGAACACGAAGTTCCCCACAACCCAAGCGACCCCGACACCGTTCGGACGTACCGCTTTGAAATCAAGAACCGCTCGCACACGTTTTCGCGGGAATGCAAGGTCGAGTTCGCCTTGCCGCCCGAAGTGGGCACGGTCCAAACAACTCACCCGGCCCAGCGGACAACGCGGGGCTTGAAATGGAACCTGGGGCATATTGAACCCGGTGTGCCGATCGTCATCGGCGTTCGGATTGTGCTCACCCCCGAAGCCGAACTGTTCCGACACTCACCAGCGTTGGTGCGGATTGCACAAGGGCCGTTGGCATTGCCCCGGCTTTCACTCACGTGTGAAGCACCCGCTGTCGTTCGGGCTGGGATGCCGGTCCACGTCCGCTTGGTTGTGACCAATCGGGGTGAAGCGGACGGCAAAGGGATTCGCATCGCGGCCTACGGTAACAACGCGGAAGCGGTGCGCGTCCCGGAAGTCACCGAGTGCATTCGTGTCGGTCAGACGCAAGTGATTGATCTGCAATTCCCGCACAGCCCTGTGGGTTCGACCCGCTGGCAGGTTGCGGTAACGGCGGCGAGTGTGCCGCCGGTTTATTCGACCGTCGAATTTGTCACGGTGGCCACCCAACTCGAAATCAAACTCGCTGTCCCCGAGACGATGGCCGTTGATGACGAAGTGACCTGCCGTGTCGTCGTGAAAAACACGGGGTTGATCGCAGCGACCGGGTTCGCCGTCACGCTTTCGCTCCCTCAAGAGCTTGTGTTCCAGGACGCGACACAACAGGGTTCCCTGGCGATGTCCGGTGAGCGGATTGAATGGAGTGTTGACGCACTCGAACGCGATTGTACCTGGGAAGGGCACGTTCGATTGGTCGGGTTTGCACCAGGGTCGATGGCATTGATCGCGGCGGTCGATGGCTACGAAAACCCCTGCTCAACGACGACCGCCGCGCTGACGTGTGAAGTCCGACCGGCTGCGGGGAGACGAACGCTCGGTGAACTGGAGACCGCGGTTTCCTGGGACGCGCCCGCCGCCAACGTCATTCGACAACACCTCCCCGCACGGGATGTTCGGGACCGGCACTTGCTGTTCCAACTCGCCGGAAGTCGGTTTGCATTACCCATCCGCAACGTGCGCGAAGTGCTGCGGTCCGTACCGATTACGCCGCTTCCCGGTGTCCCCCGGTGGTTGACTGGTGTGGCCAACATCCGTGGGGACATCGTCACAGTTGTGGACTTGTCGTCATACTTGGAACTTCAGGCGGCGGAGACGAATTCGGGCAGTCTCGTCGTACTGAACGACGAGACCAACGATTGCCAACTCGCG
Source organism: Fimbriiglobus sp. (assembly GCA_043785105.1). Lineage (GTDB taxonomy): Bacteria > Planctomycetota > Planctomycetia > Gemmatales > Gemmataceae > Fimbriiglobus. The sequence continues at coordinate 23,215 of JAYVXO010000204.1, read as the reverse complement.
TTTGTTGTCCACGATGTCGCGGGGATCCGTCCGATCGCTGCGGCCAGTCCCGGCGGGTCACTCGCCCAGTGTACCGCCCGGAATCTCGGACCCATTCTGGTGGGCTTGGGTGACGATCAAGGCAACCTGGTCCACGAACTGAACGCCCACCACTTAATCCAATCCCTCGAAGCCAGCATCGGCTGATCTGACGCCATCCGAACCGAGCCACGACCGTGATGGATCGACCCCACCCCGGCCCTCCCCGCACGCGGGGGGAGGGAGTCAGATTCTTCCCTCCCCCCGCGTGCGGGGGGACCGAGGGGGGTCGCTTCGACTTCCTGCCGAATCGACGTGAGTGGCGGTCTCGACCCCACCCCGGCTCTACCCGCACGCGGGGAGGGAGTCAGATTCTTCCCCCGGTCGCGGCACCGTTCGTATCGTTTCGGCACCGACCAATAATTTGCTTCACCGAATACTCAATCGTGTTCTAGATTCCCGATGACCGCGCAGTGTTGAGGCAAGACCCGACTACCAGGATCGCCTCGCTCGCGGGATGACATTCCGTTCACCCGTCGAGGGACTTTCCCATGAATCGCGTTGCGAAATTCCTCAGTCCGTTCAACCTCAATCGCATCTCCGGGAAGCTCCTGCTGACGGTTGGTACCCTGTTGATTCCGACGTTATTGTTGGGCTATTTGCTGTATTCCAGCGTGAATAGCCAAATCGTGTTTGCCCGCAACGAACGGATCGGGACCGAATACTTCGGGGCTATTCGCCAGGCGATTGGGCACTCGATTGAATACCGCCGATTGACAGCCGAGTTTGTCTCGGGACAAACCGAGGGCAAAACGGTCATCGAACGGAAACAGGCCGAGTTGGCAGCGGCCATCAAAGTGATGGAAGAAATGGAAAAGAAATTGACCGCCGAAACCCCCGGCCAAACGTACACACCCAAGGTGTGGCTCCGCATCCAGACGGAGTGGAAGCAAGTCACGGGATCGGCCAACGCGATCCAACCCAAGAATCGAGAGAAGGCGATCGAAGGTCTAACGGCTTGCGATAACTTCACGCTCGCACTCCGAGACCTGATGACCGAAGCCGCCAACGCCAGCAAGCTCACGTTGGACCCCGAGTACACCAGCTACGCGCTGCAAAGTATCGTGTTGAATCAAGTTGCTGACGCGGACTTGACCGGGCAAATCGCCTGGCGGGCGATCGTCGCCACCACACTCCCGAGTGCCGACGACGAGGGTTCTGCTGCTGATAAGGTCACGATCAATCGGCTCTATGGCGAACTAAAAGCGGCCAACGATCTGGCCGCCGGCGGGATGAGCATTATCACCGAGGAACGACGAGAGGCCGAGGGTCTGGCGCTCAGCACGAAGCTGACCCAGTGGAAGAAAGCTCACGATGATTTCATCGACTACGTCGATGCCGAGTTGCTGAAATCGACCAAGACGACAACCACCGTGCGGAAACTGGCCACGTTATCAAACAACGTCGTTGACGCGGACTTTGGGATCGTGGACACGGCTCAACCGTTGCTGGACAGAGAACTCGTCACCCGCCTCACGGGTTTCCGGACCAGCCTGATAATCGGGTTCAGTGCGATGGGGTTAGGATTGGCGCTGGCGATCGCACTGGTGTACTTCGTGACACGCGGCTTCACTCGCCAAATTCGGGCCTATCTCGACCTCTTCCGCGCGGTTGACACGGGACGTTACGATGCACGGGTTATTAAGGTGACAACCGACGAACTCGGTGAAATGACCGGCTCGTTCAACCAGGTGTTGACAACCACCGAAACGCTAATCCAGAAGCAAAAAGCGGAGTACGACAGCCTGCAAGCGTCGATCATGAAACTGCTGGAAGAAGTGAGCAGCACGGCAGACGGCGACCTCACGATGCAAGCGGAAGTGTCTTCGGATGCCACGGGTGCGATCGCGGACTCCTTCAACTACACGATCGAACAACTGCGGAAAATTATCAGTCGCGTGCAGTCCACGACGATTGACGTGGCCAACGCAGCGAACGAGATGGATGCCGCCACCAAGCACCTCGCCAACGGGTCCGAGAACCAAGCCGAGCAAATCATCAACGTGTCGGCAGCAATTGACGACATGGCCACGACGATTCAACAGGTCTCGGACAACGCCGCGTTGTCGGCAACGGTCGCCCTGCAAGCCCTCCAGAACGCGCGGCAAGGGAACACCGCCGTGCGTGACACCATCGACGGCATGACCCGCATTCGGGAACAGACGCAAGAAACCGCCAAGCGATTGAAGCGGCTCGGGGAAACCTCGCAGGAGATCGGCCAGATCGTTCAGCTCATCGACGACATCGCGGATCGGACCGGCATCCTGGCATTGAACGCTTCGATTCAAGCGGCCGCGGCAGGTGATGCGGGCCGGGGCTTCGCCGTGGTCGCGGAAGAAGTGGAACGCCTCGCGGTCCGGTCTGCGGACGCGACGAAAAAAATCGCCGTGCTGGTTCGCGCGATTCAAGGGGAAACGACCGAATCCGTGGCGGCAATGGAACGCAACATTCAGGAAGTGGTCGGCGGGTCCAAGATCGCCCACCAAGCCGGGGTGTCACTCGCCGAGATTGAAGGGGTGGCCGTGAAGTTGGCCGAACTCATTCAGTCGATCTCGGTCGCTTCCAAGCAACAAGCGAAGGGGTCGGAAGAACTGGCGAAGTCGATGGTCGGCATCAGCGAAATTACCCAGCAAACCGCCGTCGGCACGAAGCGGACCGCCGAATCGGTGAACGACTTGACGCGGCTCGCCAACGACCTCCGGGGTTCGGTCAGCGCGTTCAAACTCCCCGCCGAGATGATGCCAGAAAATCTGTCCCAGATATTTGGCAAGGCGAAGGCCAAGGCCAACACGAACAAAGGGGCGACGGGCCAACGAAAGCTCCACTCCACCGGGATCTACTAACCCGTTCCCAACTTTTCAGGGTCGTGCGGATTTTAACTTTCAGTCCCGGTGGGGCGTCTGATGACTGAGTTCGATCGAGAGATCATCGCGGAGTTCGTCCAGGAAGTGAGCGGCTACTTGCCGGTCATTCGAGCCGGGCTGACGGCGTTTCAAAAAAACGCCGCCGAGGGATTGCCGCCCGGTGAGGATTCCGTGCTCACCGAAGCGCACCGGGGCGTCCACACCATCAAGGGCGCGTCGGGAATGGTGGGGCTGGCCGAACTCAGTCAAATTGCCTTTCACCTGGAAGAGATGCTGGACCGGCTCCTGCACGAACCCGATACCAGCACCCCGGAATTACTGGCGGGGATGCACGTCGCGGTCGGGCACATCGAAACGTACATTGTGGGAGTGTCGTCCGGAGGCAGTCAGCAACCCGAGTTGACCGCCGAGGCGTTGCTGCACCTTCGACAATTGCGGGGATTGCCAACGGACGAAGCCTCACCTGTGGCGGCCCAGTCCACAGTTGTTGCCCCGTCCTTTTTACGCTCCCCGTTTGAAGACTTCGCCAGTCCGGAACCCTCGTCGGCGAATTGGCTCTCCGACAACTTCAACCCACTCGAAAGCTGGGACGCGAACGAGCCGGTCGAACAAACCGCCCTCCCTGCTGCTCCACCCGCTACGCCGAGTTGGCTGTCCGACACCTTCAATCCCTCGGAGAGTTGGGACGCGAACGAGCCGGTCGAAGAGATCGAAATCGAACTCACCCCGCGGTCATCGCTCACAGTCGCAGACGATTCAACCGAGGTACCGGCGGAGTTGTTGGAAGTCTTCCGGTTGGAAGCCGATGACCACATTCGGTTGCTGACCACGCTGCTCCCGGAGGCTCGTAACGATCCGTTGAACCTCGACCGTTGGCAGTCGATTCGCCGTTCGATTCACACGCTAAAAGGGGCCGCCGGGCTGGTTGGGTTTCACAGCGTGACGCGACTGACGCACCGGATGGAAGACCTACTTGACCAGTATTACGACCAAAAACGCACGGCGACCGTCGGGGAAATCGACCTCCTGTTGGCGGCGTCGGACGCCATTGCGGAAACGCTCGAAGGCCGGGCGAACGCGGCGGTCTTCAGTGAATTGCACGTCCGGTTGGAACGCATTCTGGATGTCCAGGCACGGCTTCCCACCGAAGCATTCGAGCCGGACCCGCTCGCGGTCGTGGTCGAAGAAGTGGTCCCGGTGGCCGCGTTCCAACCCGCCCGTGAAGCGGATGCGACCGTGCGGGTGCCGATTGCTGGCCTCAACGACATCGCCAAACTCGTCGGCGAACTGGTCATCGCGCGGACCTCATTGGAGCAACGGGTCGGCGAACTCAGCCGACTCTTAAGCGAAGCCCGTCCGTCAGCCGATCGTCTCAAGCGCGTGTCGGGACGGCTCGACATTGGCTACGAAGCCAGTGCGATGTCGAGTAGTCGGTCCACCACCTCGGCGGCCTACGCTTTCGCCGGGGCAGGAGGTGGAGGTGGAGGTGGAGATGACTTCGATGAACTGGAGTTCGACCGCTACACCGAGTTCCACCTCCTGACGCGGGAACTCTCCGAGACGACGACGGACGTGCAAACCGTGTTCGGCGAGTTCGGCAATTTGGTCGGCGAACTCGAAGGCCAACTCACACGCCAAGCCCGACTCGCCAGTGAAGTCGAAGACAAGCTGATGCGGTTGCGGATGGTCCCCTTTGGCACCATCTCCACCAAGCTCCAACGAACCGTTCGCACCGCTGCCGTGGCCGCGAACAAGAACGCCGAGTTCGTGCTGGAGGGCGACCAAACCGGCCTCGATAAAACCGTGCTGGAAGCGATGGCCGACCCGCTGTTGCACCTGTTACGCAACGCCGTCGATCACGGCTTAGAAGCCGAAGAAGTGCGGCTCGCACTGGGCAAACCCGCCCACGGGACGATCACGCTGAAGGCGGCCCACGAAGGCAGCCATGTCGTAATCAAGTTGACCGACGACGGCCGGGGCATCGACTTCGATCGCATTCGTTCCGCTGTCGTGCGGCGGGGCTTGGCACCTACCTTTGAGGCCGATCAACTTTCGGACGAAGAGCTAGCGGACTTCCTCTTCCGACCGGGGTTTAGCACGCGGGAAGAAGTTTCCGAACTGTCCGGGCGCGGCGTCGGGCTGGACGTAGTGAAAACCAAAGTCGAAGGGTTAAAGGGAACCGTCGTCACGACCTCTGTGCTGGGCCGGGGCACGACCTTCACGATCCGGTTGCCGATGACACTAGCCGTGATTCGCGCTCTGTTGGTGCGGGTTTCGGGGCAATCCTTTGCCATCCCATTGGAAGCCGTGGAACAAATTCTTCGACCCAGCGTGGAGCAGGTTGACCGCATTGGTCGCAGTCCGGTTTTGCGCCTCAATGGCGTCGTTTGCCCGTTGGTGCCGCTCGGCGGTGTCTTGCTACTTCGGCAATCGGATGGTCCTGTGGAAGCTCGCCAACCCGTGGTCGTCATCCGCTCGGCGGGGCGCAGAATCGCGGTCCTGGTCGATCAATTGATGGGCGGTCGAGAGGTCGTGATTAAGTCGTTGGGTCGCCATTTGCAACGGGTACCAGCCGTCTCGGGTGCAACGCTCCTGGGGGACGGTAGCGTGGTGCTGATCTTGAACCCCACCGAACTGATCCGTAATGCGACGACATCATTCGCCAACCAGCCGGTGGCAACCGGACCCGTGGCCCCGACCCGCGCCAAGGACCGCAAGACGGCCCTGGCCGTGGACGACTCGCCGAGTGTTCGCCGGGTGCTTTCGATGGTGTTGACCAACGCCGGGTGGAAGGTCGTCACGGCGAAGGATGGACTAGATGCCTTGGAAGTCCTCCAGAATGCGGGCGACTTACCGAACATCGTGTTGACCGACGTGGAAATGCCGCGCATGGACGGGTACGAACTACTCGCCACCGTCCGGTCGCAACCGACGCTGGCCCACTTGCCGGTCGTGGTCATCACCTCCCGGTCCGCCGATAAGCACCGCAAGAAGGCCCTCGATTTGGGCGCGTCGGCGTATGTGGTGAAGCCGTTCCAAGATGTCAATCTGCTCGAGATTCTCCAGCAATTGGTTCGACCGATGAAGGGCGTGAAATCATGACCACGAACGCGATTGACATTGATATGTTTGGTGCGGCCACCGTGGCGGACATCGAGTGTGGTTCGCAGTTAGAAGACCCACTGCGGAGCGAGGTGGAAGATTCCCCAGGCACGCCGTCACGGACCGGCAGCGAACGATTTCTGGCGTTCGCCTATCGGGTCACTTCGCAACCCGGTGGCCGAGCCGTTGCGCTGGTGGTGCCGGTGAATCGGGTGGTCGAGATCATTGACGCAACCACCTGGTCTACCATTCCAGGTGGCGCCGATCACGTTCGCGGCGAGATCGTTTGGCGGAAGCAAGCGATTGTCGTGTTGGACCCGTCCTGCTGGGTGGGTCTCGGCAACAGGCCACTGGAATCGTCTCGCGTCGTCGTCACGAAAATCGGCGGGGTCATTGTGGGTTTACTGGCTGGTCCCACTGTCACGATGCTCGCACCGAGTGTGCCGTACATCCCCACCCGGCATCTCGTCACGTTGAATCTGAACCGCGTGTTGGGTGTCTACGATACGACGGACTTAACTATCATCATGCCAGATTGGCGCGGGTTCATCGCATTGAACCGCAGGGTGTAACGCCTGGGCGAAACGGCCCACGTGGGGCAAGCGTCACAACAGTCGGCGGGAAATTGTTCCCGGTTTGATGACCCCGGTAGGGGTCAGGGAGTGTAGCCACGGGTGGAGCGCTTCGCGCAACCCGTGGAAGAAACTCCCCCTTCGCAACTGCCCTGGAGGGGCAGAGGAAACTCCTTCGCCCCTCCAGGGCGATTGACAATAGGGTGTCACTTCCCACGGGTTGCGCGAAGCGCTTCACCCGTGGCTACATTCCGGTGCCCTTTTCGGGCACAAAACCTGGAAGCTGCACAACCGGAACAAGGTTCACTCTCAAGCAAGATGATTACCCGTCTCGCGTGACCTTACACCTTTTCCCCGATTGACTTGTCTCGGATTGCGCCTAACCAAACAGAGAACACTATTCTCTGAGGCGTGCTATGAAACTGGATGACTTGAAGGGCAAGACCGTCGGCTTCGCGGCGTCCGGCGGGCTGGATTCTTGTACGGTCACGAAGTGGTTGACCGAACACGGCGTCAACGTCGTGGCCATTTGTGCGGACATGGCCCAGCCGGATGAAGCCAACTTCGCCGAAGTCGAAGCGCGGATGCGGTTGTCCGGGGCCACGGACTTTGTGGCGATTCCGCTCCACGACATGATCGCCGAGTCCGGTATCGAAGTGATTCAGTTTCAAGCCAAGTATGAAGGGGCGTACTGGAACACGACGGGCATCGGGCGGCATGTGATTGTCGCGGGGATGATCCCGGAACTGCGCAAACGTGGCATCACGATTCTGGGGCACGGCGCGACCGGGCGGGGTAACGACCAAGTCCGGTTCCAACTTTGCACGAACATGTTGGCCCCGGAAATCCGCATCTACGCCCCCTGGCGTGACGAAGCATTCTTGGAACGGTTCGGCGGTCGCAAGGAAATGATCGAGTATTGCCTGGAACGCAAACTCCCGGTGAAAGCCACCCTGAGTTCGCCGTATTCGACCGACGCCAACTTGCTCGGATTGACCCACGAAGCGGGCAAGTTGGAACATCTCGAAGTGGGACCGTGGTTCGTGACGCCGGGCATGGGCGTGTTACCCACGGAAGCCCCGGACGAACCGGAGACGGTGACGATTCGCTTCGAGCAAGGCCGCCCGGTGCAACTCAACGGCAAGCCCGTCACGCCCTTTCAGGCGATCACTGAAGGCAACGCCATCGGTGGCAAACACGCGATCGGGATTTGCACGCACCTCGTGGAAAACCGCTTCGTCGGCATCAAGAGCCGTGGCGTGTACGAAGCCCCCGGCATGGAGTTACTCGGCACCGGCTACGCTTACTTGTTGCAACTGATTCTCGATCGACGGAGCCGAGAGTTGTTCGACCAACTGTCACTGACCGTGGCCAAGCAAATCTACCAGGGTTATGGCTTCGATCTCGCCACCCACATGGCCCGTGAAGCCATGAAGCCGATCATCAACCTCGCCACCGGCACGATTCAACTGAAGTTGTACAAAGGCAGCATTCACTTCGATTCGGCACTGGACGTGCCGCACCAGTTGTACTCGGAAACCAATGCCTCAATGGAATCCATCGGCGAGTTCAACCACGCGGATAGCGAAGGCTTCCTGAGCGTGTTGCAAGTCAGCGCGCGGGCATTGGCCGCGAACAAGCAAGTGACTGCCCCGACGTGGGCGAAGATGTAAACTCGTGAGGAGAACGAAAAGACCCCGCAGTGCTTGGCACTGCGGGGTCTTGTGTTTGTTGTTATTGAAAGCAGGTCAGCTTACTTGCAGCCGCCGCCACAAAGCTTGCCGAACAGACCCTTCAACCGGCTGCCGAAGGCTGGGCCGGATGCGGACGAGCCACAGCCTGCTGCTGCGGCTGGTGCCGCGTAGCTCACGCCGACATCGGTGCTCATCGCTGGTGCGGCACAAGCTGGTGCCGCTGCGGCAACGGCCACTTGGATCGTTTCCGTGTAAGGAACCGAAACGGTTTCGTTCACGGTGCGGGTTTCAACCGAGGGAACGTACTCGACCATCGTGCGGCTACCAGTCTTGACGCTAGGAACGCACTTCGTCACGGCGACGGTCACTTGCTTGGTGGTCGGAACGCACTCGATGACGGTACGGGTGCCGGACTTAACGGCGGGCACGCACTTCGTCACGGCGACGGTCACTTGCTTGGTGGTCGGAACGCACTCGATGACGGTACGGGTGCCGGTCTTGGTACTCGGCACGCACTTCGTCACGGCGACGTTCACCGTGACCGTTTCAGGAACACATTTCGTGACGTTACGAGTGACGGTTTCCGTGACGGCTTGGTACGTGGTCACTGGCACAGAGTACGTTTGGGTTTGCATTTGGTAGGCCATGACCGTCTTGGTCACGCTTTGCATTTCCGTGACGGTCTGGTAGCTCGTGCCACAACCTGCGGCTGATGCGTAGGAGGTCGGTGCGTAAGCAACGTGGTGCGATGCACCCATGCCGCCGCCACAAAGCTTGCCAAACAAGCGTCCGAACAAGCGGTGGCGACCGGAATCGCACGCCGGGGCACATGCTGCAGCCGGTGCCGCACAACCAGTGCCGCAATCACCGCTCATTGCCATGCCGACGGACGCGCCGCAAGCATCAGCAACGGGGGCCGCTGCGATTGCGATTGTGCGGGTCACCGGGACTTGGACCGTGACCGTTTGAGGGACGCAAACCGAAACCTGACGGGTTTGGGTTTGCATCGTCGTCGTCGGGACGCTCTTGGTGTAGGTATACGGCTCGGCCACGGTGACCATCTTGTTTTGCGTCACGGTGCGCGGCTCGTTGACCGTCACGTACTCGTTGACCGTGTAGCTGTACGGCACTTGCTTGGAAACTTGCTGGTACTCGGTCACGGTACGCGGTTCGTTGACCGTCACCATTTCGTTGACCGTGTAGCTGTACGGCACGTCTTTGCTGACGGCCTTCATCACGGTCACTTGAACTTGCTTCGCAACGGTTTCCGTGCGGTAGCGAGTGACAGTTTGGGTGGTGTAGGTCGGAGCGGCTGCGACAGTGCCACAATCGCCTGCCGACGTACCGGCTGCCATACCGTAGCTACCGGCTGCCGAGGCGGAGCCGTAATCAGCCGCTGCGGATGCGGATGAGCCACAAGCGGCTGGTGCTGGGGCAGCGCTGCTGCTGCACCCACCACGCATACCGCCGCGGAACAACCCACCACCGAATGCCGAGCCAGTTGCGGGAGCCAAGGCGAGCCAAGCTGCCGCTCCGAGAACCGCTGCTGCAAATACACGACGCTTCATAGAAGCTTCTCCTAGGTGAATCAACAAAAACAGGTCGGCGTTGTGGAATCCACAATTCGCGGACGACCAAAACAGTGCAAGGATTGCTAGAAATCGAGCATCTTGCCCAAGTAACCGAAGTTCCCGATATGCCCCACAGCATAGATATGGGGAACCCACATGACAACCATAACCCAGCCAAGTTACGCGAATTTTCCATTTTGACACCCTCCGATTGCGCCTTTTGCGCCACGTAGGATGGCAAACCATCGGGGTTTCCGTAGTCTTTCCCTGGTTCAGACTGATTGAAACACGGGATAACTGACCCACCGCTTTCTACATTTTTGCCTACCGGAGACCACTCTAATGTTCCTCTCGCGTACACTTTTCGGGATGCTAACCGCACTCGGAATGACCCTCACAACCTTGATCGTGACCGCACCGGCGGACGACAAGAAGGCGGAGGAGGGCTGGATTGCCCTCTTCAATGGTAAAGACTTGACTGGCTGGAAAATGTTCCCCAAGCCGAACGACCGGGACATCAAAGAACTCCGCACTAATAAAGTGGACGGTAAAGTTGTGGGTTATGAAGGGATGCTGAAAGACGACAAAGTTGTGCCCTTGTGGCAAGTGAAGGACGGCATGATCGTGGGCAGCGGGCCGCACTCGCACTTGTTCAGTGAGAAAGACGATTACACCGACTTTGAATACCGCGTTGAAGCCAAGATCAACGACAAGGGCAATAGCGGGCAATACTTCCGAGCGAAATACGCCACGAGCTTCCCACCCGGCTACGAAGCGCAGATCAACGCCACCCACGGGGACAAGATCAAGACCGGCAGCCTGTACCCCGCCGGCGGCACCAAACTGGGTGACTTCCGGAAGGACATTTGCGTGATGGACAAAGCCGCCCACGGGCCGGACGAGTTCTTCACGCAACTCGTGATCGCCGAAGGCAACCACATCCAGATTTTCGTGAACGGGAAGAAGACCGTGGACTTCATTGATCCCAACAGCACCTACCTGAAAGGTCACTTCGCCCTCCAAGGCCACGACCCCGGCACCGTCGTGACCTTCAAGAAGGTGGAATACCGACCGCTGAAGAAGTAGAGTTTATTGCAGTAACCCGAAGCCCACGCACGATCGTGCGTGGGCTTCGGGTTGGTTGTTCTACAATGCGTTTCAACTCGCTACTGCTTTTCTGTCTGTTGCTCCACGAACACATGATTCACGCCGACGCGCTTGCCACTCACCGTGGCCCAGGCTTCCAGTCGAAACGGGCATTGCCTCTTTGCTGAACACTCTTTGCATTGCCCCACAGCGATTTTTGTCACCCTCGTCTGGCAAACCACCTTGTGTCTGAATGCGTAGTCATAAAATACCGGCTTCGGACGAACACCTGGAGAGAAATCATGGCGGAAACGCTCGAATTTAAGGCGGAACTCAAGCAACTGCTGCACCTGATTACCCACTCGCTCTACTCGGACCGGGAAATCTTTCTGCGGGAACTTATCAGCAATGCGTCGGATGCGATCAACAAAGTGAAGTTCGATTCGCTGGCCAACGAGGACCAACTCGAAGGCAACAAGGACTGGAAAATCGTCATCACGCCGAACAAGGAAGCGAAGACGCTCACCCTTGCGGACAACGGCATCGGCATGTCGCGGGACGAAGTCGTGGACAACCTCGGCACCGTGGCGAAGTCGGGAACCAAGGCGTTTTTGGACGCGATCAAGGCGAAGCAAGCGACCGAAGTCCCCGGCCTGATCGGGCAGTTCGGCGTCGGGTTTTACTCGGCGTTCATGGTGGCGGACACGGTTACGGTGCGGACCCGTCGTGCCGGTGGTGGGGGGACAACGTGGGTCTCGGACGGCCAAGGAACCTACTCGATCGAAGCGGCGGACAAGGCCGACCGGGGCACCGAAGTGGTGCTGCATTTGAAGGAGGACTCGCTCGATTTCGTCGATGAATGGCGGCTGCGCACGATCGTCAAGAAGTTCTCCGACTTCATCGAACACCCGGTTGAGTTGGTGACCACCGAAGAAGAGGATGGCAAAACCGAGACGAAACAGGACGTGTTGAACACCCGCAAAGCCGTGTGGCTGCGGTCGCCACGCGACGTGACGCCGGAAGAATACGCGGAGTTTTACAAGACGATCGGCTACGACAGCGAACCGCCCGCCAAGGTGTTGCACTTCAACATTGAAGGCAAATCGGAGTTCCGGGCGCTGCTGTTCATCCCCGCGAAGAAGCCGTTTAGCTTCGACTACGAGGAGCAAAAGGCCGGGCTGAAGCTGTACGTGCAGCGCGTCTTGATTATGGAAAACTGCGAAGAGGTGCTACCGCCGTACCTGCGGTTCGTGAAGGGCGTCATCGACAGCGCAGACTTACCGCTCAACGTCTCGCGCGAAATTCTCCAGCAAAACCCGCACCTCGACACGATCCGCAAGAACGTGGTCCGCAACGTCTTTTCCGGCCTCGAATCACTCAAAAACGTCGAGTACGAAAAGTACCTCACGTTCTACAAGGGTCTCGGCCCGGTGTTGAAAGAGGGCTTGGCCCGCGACTTCGAGAACAAAGACAAGATCGCGGACTTGCTGTTGTTTGAATCCATCAACAGCGTGGCCGGGCAGTACACGACCCTGGCCGACTACGTCGAGAAAATGCCGGCGGAGCAGGAGCAGATTTACTACCTGACGGGCGAATCGGCGGAGCAGTTGCGGAACTCGCCATACTTGGAAGCGTTCCGCGCCAAGGGTTTCGACGTGTTGTTACTGACCGACTCCATCGACGAATTTACGTTGCCGCATCTGCACGAGTACAAGGGCAAAAAGCTACAAGCCGCCGACCGGGGCGACCTGAAATCGACCGCCGGTGACATCCCACCCGAAGTGCAAGTGTCGTTCGCCGGCCTGCTGACGGCGCTCAAAGGCCAACTCCCCGAAGTCAGTGACATCCGGTTGACACGCCGTCTCACGGAAAGTGCCGCCTGCCTCGTTACGGAGGGGGGCATGTCCGCGCACATGGAGCGCATCCTCCGCCGCGCGGGGCAGGAACCTTACGAGATTAAGCGTGTACTCGAACTCAACCCGGACAACCCCGCCGTGACCGCCGTCCGCGAACTTCACGCGAAATCACCCGAAGACCCCCGCATCCCCGGCTACGCCAAACTGTTCTTCGACCAAGCGGTTTTGGCCGAAGGGTCACGCATCATTGATGTCAGCGGGTTCGCAAAACGGATCAACGAACTGATCGCCACGGGTGCGAAGTAGAGAGAAGAGATTCACCACGTGAGCTTCCGATCTTTACCGCGAAGCGGTTGCAGACAGTAGTCCAGGGTCGCGCAGCGCACCCTGGGTGTCGTTTGTAATCCATTCTTTACCGCGAAGCGGTTGCAGAGAATAGCCCAGGGTCGCGCTTCGCGCACCCTGGGTAAACGATTGCCCCCTGGGATACCCTGAAAGGGTTGAATTGTTCATAGCGTCCGATGCAACCGCTTCGCGGTAGATGGATTGGCGAACCGATACCCAGGGTGCGCGAAGCGCGACCCTGGGCTATTGTCTGCAACCGCTTCGCGGTAAAAAATTGTGGCACACGCGGTAACAATCGCCGCGACTGGTAAAACCAAATTATCTCTTTGAATTCCTCTGTGGCTCTCCGTGCCCTCTGTGGTGAACTGTTTTATTCTCGTGTGTACCCGGTTTGCCGGACGGCCACGGTGAGGTTGCGATAGTACCCCGACCAGCGGCGCACGGTGGGGTCGGGGTCGTTGGTGGCGAGTTTCTCTAGCCACGCGGCAAACTGGAGGCGGGTTTCGTATGCGACCCTGGCCGCACCCAATCGCACTGCTGGGTCTGTGTCTCGGCTGAGACGTTCGAGCCACGGCCCGGCATCGTTGACCGTCGTACCTTGCGCGAGATCGACGAGCAGGTTGAGCCGCTCGGCGGGGTCCGGGTGCGTCAGTTGCCGGGCTAACGAAATATGATCCCATTCCAGCCCGCGAGTTCGTAGCGCGGAGGCACAGGTGGTGCGCACCTCGGCATCCGAATCGTGCAACCACTTGAACAGTTCTTCCGTACCAATCACGGTACTGGCGACATCGGCAGTCGGCCCCACCGCCAAGATTGCGGCCCGGCGAACTTCGACATCGGGGTCATTCAAAAGGGGAACGATCTCGGCGACACAAGCAATTTGCGGACGAAGTGCATGTCGAATCCCCCGTAACTTACCAGCGGTCGGACCCTCAGTCAGACTCTTGCTCACGAGGCTCTGTGAGCGGGTCACCGCGTCCGGTGTGGGACATTGAACCAACTCTGGAATCAGTTCAAGTGCAGCGACTTTCCCAGCATCGGAGAAGTGATTCAGCCCCGTCAGCATCGGGGTGCAAAGTGCTGCGAAGCGCGGGTCATCCGGTGGTAACGCTGCCAGCCGTTCCTTCAATGACATGACGGCGATCTCACAAGCGGACTCATCGGCACCGTGAAAAATGGCCACAAAATAGGGCATTCCCGCATCGTGACAATCCAGCAATTTGGTCACGCACGCCGAGCGATCCTCATCCGTTGTGGCAAGTTTTATCCGCGACGCCACATAGCGAGCGTTCAACGATTGCCAGTTGAAGATGCAGTACGCTGCCCCAATCAGCACCACCAACACCGCAGCGACTGCACCGCGTTTCACCCAAGTCTGCCCGCGTCCTTGCAACATTCTATGGCTCCATTCCGGCGCGCAACTGTCCCACGTCACGGCGCGAAGATACGCGATTCTCTGTTGTTCGGGCAAGGGCAACCAACAGGTCTTTGGGGCTATCGCTTCAAGAACGGAACGGCTCCGAGAACGGTTTAGCTCGTGACATTCTCAACCCAACAAATGGAGTTCTGCCAAGGCGTTCCTGTGAGACTGTTGAAAAGCATTAAGTCCGCGGTCACCATTCGCCCCTGGAGTTGAACGGCGAGAGCGAGGTACAAGCAGTCGTAAACCGTTCGTTTGCTGCGGTTTGCCAAATCGAATGCTGATTCCAATAGCGGTGCTTCCGAGTGACGAGTGATCGGCAGGTTTGATAGCTCAGCCAGAATAGTGTCGGCATCCGAGCGGGAGATTTCCGATCGCATGACTTTTTTCCAGAGAATGCTGGTGATTTCCAAGTTGAAGAAGAATGTTGGGACGTGCAGTTCGGTCGATCCGTTACGCCACTGTCGGGCCTCAGCCGAGTGGATTTCCGGCACGAACCACTTAATACCAACGCTGGCATCGACGACAACGGCGTTCATCGACCGCGATCCTCTCGCAGCAACTCGGCACTGTCGCTGAAGGTACGGCCCGACGTTTCCAAATGGTGGAAAATGTTATCCACCGGCTGCCAAACTTTCTCGCTGCTGGTGCCTAATGCTTCGGCCAAGATCGCCTTGGCTTCTTCAACAGGTGTTCGTCCGTGCCGAGTGGCGTGCTCTCGAAGCCGGCCAAGAACGGCCTCGTCCACATCGGTAATGAGCAGTTCTGTCATCTCGTACTCCTCGCGGAATGGCATCCGGGTCGTACCGATCATTCTACACATTCAGAAACCGTGTAAAAAGACAGTCGTTCCGATCGCGCCAGATGGCGATCAGTGAATCAAGGAACGACTCTGGGGCAACCGGATGGAAGAATCGGAATTATTCATGACGCCGGTAGTTTGCACACGATAAATAGATTTGCAGTGGTACGGTAACCCGCGTGGAATTGATAGAGAGGTGTGGGATGGGCATCCCTCGGTTTTCCAACGGGCTAGCAGTGGCAATCGGCGTCGTTTGCGTGCTCTGTGGTCACGCCGCAAATGCGAATGACAACCGGGTGTCACCACGCCGCCCCGGCCCGACCGTGGCAACCACAACACAACCGTCCCAAGCTTTTCTCGATGCAATCCCGACCCCGTTTCGGGAGAACATCAGCACAGTGATTCGCACACCAACCATTGCTGCCAAAGCGAGTGAAGAACCCTTCATCGCCCACAGCAAAGTTTACGATTGGCTCGTCGATCATCCGGATCGGTCGTCATTGGCGTGGCGACGAATGGACGTGCCGTGCGTGGAAATCAAGGACTTGGGCAACGGTAAGTTTTTCTGGACCGACTCGAACGGTAGCGAACTCACGTGGCAAGTTGCAGCAAAGTTCACCGACGGAATGGTCTGGTACGCCACCGGCAAAGTGAAGGCCAGTGCCGTCATGCCGATGGTGCCTGTCAAGGCTGTGGCGATTTTGAAGATGCCGCGAAAAACGGCTGACACGCAAGTCGAAATAGCGACGTTCGAGCCGTCCGTCAACGTCTACTTGCAAACCGACAGCCGGGCGGCCACCGTGCTATTAAAGATGGTCGGCCCAGCCGCACCCCGCATGGCGGAGCAAGGCGCTGAGCAATTGCTGCTGTTCTTTTCCGGCCCCGCACGTTACATCCATGACCACCCAGATGAAGCGACCAACTTATTAGCACCGGCTAAGAAATAGCACGAACATCACTCTGCGGAATCGGACTTCGGGTTTGTATTGCGGTTCCGGAACACCTCCGCCATCATGTTATCTACCGGGGCGAATTGGTCCGTAAGGATGGTTGTTTCTTTCAACAGCAATCGGGTCACTTCGTCCTGTGGCAGCCGGTGAGTGTAGACCGCTTTGACGCCTTGTTTCGTGGCAGTTTTGTGCAATCTCGCTAGATCGAGTGGTGTATCGGACGCATAGATGCAATAGACCTGTTGCTGTTCCAAATCATATTCGTCTGTCGAGGCCAGCAACTCGACATAGGCAAAACTTTGTCGCAATGTGAGCAGTGTTGATTTCCAAATGCGACCGTATTCCAGCACGTCAATTACGGTCATCAAGTAGACGCCGTCGGGTGTCAAGACTCGCTTGACAGCGTCGTTGCATTCCTTCGTCAATAAGTGATACGGTACCGATAAGTCATTCACGGCATCCAGTGATACGAGATGGTAGTAACCCGGTTGGGCTTGTTCTGTGATAAATTGCCGGCCGTCGCAATTGATGGTGCGAATCGGAAGCTTTGGATCGAGTCCAAGATGCGAGTACGCAATACTTGTGACACCAGGGTCAATCTCGACCACGTCCATTTTCACCGTTGGAATCAGCGTTCCTGCGCAGCGTGGGAAGGTGTACCCCCCCCCGCCGATCACAAGCACGTTCTGCTGCTCCGGGTGAACCTCTTTGATGACTCGGAGTAACTCCATCTGAATTTGTTCGTGGTTATAATAGATAAAAGTTGGATCACTGACTTTGACCCAGGAATGCACTAGCAAGTCCAGTTGGAGTTTTTGAACATCTTTCTCATCGGTATCATCAATGATGCGGATGGTGTAATAATTTGTCTCCATCGCAATTCCAGCACTACTTGGCCGGAACATCGCAATTCCACAGAGCGTGCCGCCAAATATCATGCTGAGGCTGTATAACATCACGGACTGTTTCCAGACGTTGGTGATGAGCATCGGCAGTATGGCCGGTATCAACGCGATGAATAATATCGTCCGGAGAACGCCAATTGTCGAGATGAGGAAATAGCCCGCCATGAACGTCCCCACGATGGCGCCGAGTGTGGACCACGCATACACCCGGCCCGCAATTTCCCCGGCCCGTGCGGGGTCCGCCACGGTTAGCCGAATCACTTGTGGGGAGATCGTGCCGAGTAACAACATCGGGAAGAAGAAGAGCACGAGCGAGACGATTAAAATTTGGTTCACAAGACCGAAACCATGCAAATACTGAACGACTTCACCAACCTGATTGATTGTGATATTCAACATGATAATCAGTGCAATTGTACCCGATGCCAGGATCAGGCAGACGCAAAGTCGCCCACGCCCTTTGGTTGCGTCCGCACTTTGCGCACACCGATCCGCAATCACGCCGCCGAGCCAGTTGCCACACGCCGTGCCGGCCAGCATGACGCCGATAATCCCCGTCCAGGTGAACAGCGAAACCCCGAACATTTGGGCGAGCAACCGCGACGCAGTAATCTCCAGCGTCATGCCACAAAAACTGCACAGAAACACGATGAGGCACGCCATCGGCATACTGAATAGCGCGATTGATTTGTTCGGTGACAGGCTGCTGTCACTCGACGCCCGAACCGCACGATCGACACTCTGACCCCCCGTGAGGATTAACGCCGACAGTCCGGCAGTACCCAGGAGCAACCCGGAGGTTGCATATACAATTGCGTTCACGGTAAATGTCGGAATTAAAACATACCCGGTGGCAAAGTTGCCGACCAAACACCCCAATGTGCTGAGGGAAAAGATCATCCCCGTGACCCGACCAACATGCTGCTGATCCGGCAACCCGACTTGAATTGATAACGGCGTGAGCAGACTTAATATAAACCCCACCGGGAAACACATCGTCACTGCCAACACTGGAATGCGAACTTCGATTGGTAATACAAGATGCCAATGTGTCATGTTCAATATCATCGGCAGTGCGACCATCCACAGTGCCGCCGCCGCACCACACACCAGCACCACAGCCAGCCGACGCGGGTTGACAACCCGGCTCGCCAGTTTGCCGCCGTACACATTCCCCAACGCAATCCCGGCCAAGAACGAACCAATCACGCCGGTCCACGTTTCCAGCGACGACCCCACGAACGGCGCCAGCAATCGACCCGCGACAAGTTGCAACACCAACAACCCCGCGTTGGCCAGGAAGACAATGGCACCTACGGTCGCCCATTGCAGTGTGTTGATCCGTCGGAAGACTCGTGACGCATCAGTTGTCGGGCGGTTCATTCGCGCTCTTATGGCATCAGGGTTCAACAGGGAATTCGGCGTCCGAAACGTCGGCACGCCGTACTCTGCTGAATTCCCGCTAAAATACGAACTTGCTGCTTCGCGTGGTGAGAATCGGTCTTACCCGGTCACTTATTTCCTCGCCGCGGCCTTGTGCCGTTGGCCCATGAACACGTCACCATGACCACACGATTCGTCATCGGTATTGATCTGGGTACGACCAATTGCGCGCTGGCCTACGCGGACACTGGCGCGGGGGGCGACCCCAAAGCGAAGCCGTTCGGCATCCCCCAAGTTGTGAATCCAGGCATCGTGGAGGAGCGGGAATTGCTGCCGTCGTTCCTGTATTTACCCGGTGCGAATGAACAACCGGCAGGGGCGTTGAAACTGCCGTGGGACGCGGAGCGGGACTATTGCGTCGGCGAGTTCGCCCGCAATTTCGGCGCGAAAGTTCCCACGCGGTTGGTGGCTTCGGCGAAGTCGTGGTTGTGCCATCCGGGTGTCGATCGCACCGCACAAATTTTGCCATTTCGCGCAGTGGAAACGGACCGCCGCGTCTCCCCGTTGGACGCCTGCACCCGCTACTTAAAACACTTGGCAGAGGCGTGGAATCATGTCATGGCCAAGGCGGTTCCGGAGCATCGCTTGGAGGTGCAAGAAGTCATCATCACGGTGCCGGCGTCGTTCGATGCAGCGGCACGGGATTTGAGCATTGAAGCCGCCCGTGCAGCCGGTTTGGAGAACGTGACCTTGCTCGAAGAGCCACAAGCGGCGTTCTATGCGTGGCTGGACGGCCTCGGGGAAAAGTGGCGCGATTCGGTGAACGTGGGGGACATGGTTCTGGTCGCGGACGTGGGCGGTGGCACGACCGACTTCACCCTCATTGAAGTGGGCGAAGAAGGGGGCAACCTAGCCCTGACACGGCTGGCAGTCGGCGATCACTTGCTGCTGGGGGGGGACAACATGGACCTCGCGGTCGCCCACACCGTGGCGGCGGCACTGGCGAAAAATGACAAGAAAATCGACCAATCGCAAATGCAGCAACTCACATATGCCGCCCGCCAAGCGAAGGAACAAATCCTGAGTGACAGCACGTTGTCATCGGCCCCGGTCACGATTCTTGGCAAGGGGCGGTCGGTGGTGGGTGGCACGATTAAGCACGACTTGCCACGAGCGGATGTCGAAAAAGTTCTGATCGACGGCTTCTTCCCCGAATGCCCACGGGATGCCGAACCGATGCGGGCGCGGAGCATCGGCCTACAAGAACTCGGCTTGCCGTATGTTGCGGATGCGGGGGTGACGAAGCACCTCGCGCACTTCCTGTCCCGGCAAGCGGAGGCGTTGGCCACACGAGAGAAACCGACCGGCAAGAAGAAAAAGGGCGGCGCGGACGCGGTGGCGTTGCCGACAGCGGTGTTGTTCAACGGCGGCGTGTTCAAAGCCGATCCGTTGCGGAATCGGTTCATGAACGTGTTGAACAGTTGGGCAAAATCCGCGAAGGCCGAAGCGGTTCGGACACTGGCGGGGATCGACCTCGACCTCGCCGTGGCACGCGGGGCGGCGTACTACGGCATGGTGCGGCGCGGTAAAGGGGTGCGGATTCGCGGCGGTACGGCACGGGCGTATTACATCGGCGTGGAGATTGCCACGCCCGCCGTCCCCGGAATGTTACCGCCGTTGAAGGCGCTGTGCGTCGCCCCGTTCGGCATGGAAGAAGGCACAGAGGCGGATGTGCCCGGCCAGGAATTCGGTTTGGTCGTGGGTGAAGAAGTCGAGTTCCGGTTCCTCGGGTCCACCGTCCGCCGCGACGACAAACCCGGTACCGTAGTCGATGAATGGGAAGAGCAAATCGACGAACTGTCGCCGATGCGGGTGACGCTGGACGCCAAATCCCAACAAGGCCGCGTCGTCCCGGTTCACCTGCACAGCAAAGTCACCGAAGTCGGCCAACTCGAACTCTGGTGCCACAGCCGCGACGGCAAACAACGCTGGAAACTCGAATTCAACGTCCGCGAAGGCCGGTAGGGAAAAGATTCATCACAGAGGGCACGGAGAGCCACGGAGAAGAAATCCAAACATGTAAATTCTTCCTCTGTGGCTCTCCGTGCCCTCCGTGGTGAAATTCTTTTAGCCAATCTCCACGCCGGTTTCGCCGTCGGTGATTTCGCCGATGATCCAGGCTTCCCCAAGGTGCTTGACAATCTCCGGGGCGATGTTCGGTTTGGCGATCACCACGAAACCGATGCCGTTGTTGAAGACGCGGTCCATTTCGCTGTCGGCAATGTTGCCTAGCTTTTGCAGCAACGTGAACACCGGGAGTTGCGGCCATGTGTTGCGTTTCAAAACGGCTCGTTTGCCGGGTGGCAGGATGCGGCCGATGTTGTCTGGCAGCCCGCCGCCGGTGATGTTGGCCAGACCTGTGACCGGGAATTTTTCGATCAAGTCGCGGATGAGTTTCACATAAATGCGGGTCGGCGTGAGGAGTGCTTCACCCAACGTGCCGCCCAATTCCGGGACGTGTGATTCGATAGTGAGTCGGACGGCGTCAATCACCTTGCGGACGAGGCTGTAGCCGTTGGAGTGAATGCCGCTCGACGCCAAGCCGATCAACACGTCCCCGGTTTCGATGGCGCGACCGTCGATGATGCGGTCCCGCTCCACGACCCCGCTACAAAACCCGGCCATGTCAAAGTCGCCCGGCGCGTAGAAGTCCGGCAGAATCGCGGTCTCACCGCCCACCAGCGAACACCCGGCTTCGAGGCACCCATCACTGATTCCTCTCACCAGTTGCTTCGACAGTTCCGGGTCGTCCGTCGGCATCGCAATGTAATCGAGAAACACCAACGGTTCGCCGCCGGTGCAAATCAGGTCGTTGACCGACATAGCCACCAAGTCGATGCCGACCGTGTCGAACTTCCCCATCAACCGCGCAATTTTCAGCTTCGACCCGACGCCGTCCGTGCAACTCACAAGCACCGGGTGCCGATACCGCCCGTCCGGGTTCAAGTCAAACAGGCTCGCAAACCCGCCCGACCCCTTGCCCCCTTTGCGGGCCGGAAACGGCGGCGGCACCACCCGCTTCGCGTCCCACGTCCGCGCCAACAGCGGAGCAATCCCCGCCATCGTCTCGGCGTACTTTTCGAGGTTCAGCCCCGCCTTCTCGTAAGTCCAACGCGCCGGGTCCGCCATGAGATACTCTGGGGTGCGTGTCACTGAGTCAATACATCCCATGATATAGACCCGTTACCGATCACCCTTTCCGTTTCGTTGCCCTTCCAAATACGCCTCAACTGCTTGTTTCGCATCGCCAAGGCTGGCGCCGGTTTGCACACGATGGAGTTTAATCGCGGCGATCGTCTGGGATTGGTCGGCGAGCGCTTTGGCTTTGTCGGACAACTCGCCTACCGATGGTTGCGTGTATTGGAGGTTGAAATGCTTCATGATCGCGTCGAGCTTCGATTCCAATCGGGTCAAACGTCGGGCATCCGACTTGTTGAACATGCCGTAGACCGCCGAACCGGATGCAAAAACGCTCACGATCAAAGCGATCAAGGCGAAGTCAATCACGTCAAGTACGGCAAACATTTGCGGCCCTCCGGGTATACAAGACCTGTCGGTTTCGGGTCGAGCATGTCTATCACATCGAATCCATGCGGTGCTGTCTACTTTATTCCGGAAGCCGTAATTTCGCCGCAATGCGCGGGTCAGCCTAGACGAATCCGTAGTCCGAGCGTGACCTCTTGATTCTCCTTGGTGCCCCACCCGGAGCGGTACATCATCCACAGAAAGTTCGGCTTCACCCAACTCATCCGCGTGAAGCTGAAGTCCCCGCCGAACACGCCGTGCGTGGCCGCAAATCGACCGCTCGCCGGGCGGTACGCTTGGTAAACGACCACGGTGTCATCGTCGAATTGCGCGAGGATGTGCCGGCCTTCATTCGGCCAAACTTTGACTTGCTCGGTGTAAAGCTCCGTGACCAAATTCAAGATTCCGACCTCTCGCGGGGAACACAAATGATTCGCCACAGACACGACACGCACCCCAGTGGTTCGGGGAAAAAAGTGTTGTGCGATGTCACGCCGAAGCAATCGTCACGCGCTTGGCCATGACGACGTAGTGCTTGCCAGCTTCCTGTGGGTCTGGAATCGGATCGGGAGTGATCGTCGTGAAGCCACTCGCAGTGTAGAGTTTGATCGCCTTTTCGCTCGTTGTGTACACGTCCAGAAATAGCACATCGTGACAACCGGGGCGAGAGGCCAACAGGGTGGCCTCGTCGGTCAAGTGTTGAAGGATGGTGGTGCCGTACCCCAAGCTTTTGATGGTCGGGTTCACGGCTAGTAGCGGGATGTACGGGTGAACCTGGCCGTTGGTAAAATCGACATACAGGTCACACACTTCGAGCGTGCCGAAACCGACAATTTGGCGATTCGGGTCGCGGTAGATCCAGATTCGGCAGTTCCCAGAAACCAATCGTTGAGGTACATCTTCGTGCAACAACCGCTTGACGAACGAGTCTTCAAAGGGCCAGTCTGAAATTGTGGAGTACGAAGGGTCGTCGAGTCCGAGTGGGACCGAAGCTAACACAAT
>JAYVXO010000203.1:0-72690 GCA_043785105.1 Fimbriiglobus sp. | reverse complement strand
AAGGGCCGACCGTCGGCGAGGGTTCCGACCTGATAAACCGCCGGGATGCCGGGGTGCTGAAGTTGGCCCGTAATGCGCGCCTCATCCACAAACCGCCGGGCGGTGCCGGAATCGGGGGCGTACTTATCTAGCAGAATCTTGACCGCAACTTCACGGTCCATCGCCAAATCGCGGGCGCGATAAACCACCCCCATACCACCCCGCCCGACCTCGTCGAGCAGGTCATACCCGAGCGGCACGGCAGCAGAAGGCGCAGGTCGGCAAAGGCTCGGGGCGTCATCGAATTGGCTGAGCGTTGCTTCGTTCATGCGCCGATTGTCCTCCCATACCGAGCTTGCGTCAAGGGTCAGTTTATCGCCCCACTCCACTAGCCTTTCACTACTTCTGCACCCGCTGTTCCAGGAGGTAGCCCATGAGGTTGCGGAACTCGGGTTCGGTTAATGCGGTGTCGAAGTTGGCGGGCATGGGGGAGAGGGTGCCGAGTTGTTTCGTGTCGATGTCCTTGGCTTCGAGGCGTTGCTCCTTGCCGGTGAGGTCCACCAGGACGGAGACTTGGCCCTCCTCGCGGATGAGGAGGCCGGTCAGGGTGCGGCCGTCCAGGAGGTTGATCGTGGTGGCGCGGAAGGCGGCATCGACGTTGCGGTTGGGCGTGAGGATGTCTTCCATCAGGCGGTCGAGGCCGCGGTTGCCGATGCCATCGAGTTGCGGGCCGACCTTGGCGCCCTCGTTGGCGAGTTGGTGGCAGACCGCACAGTGTTTGGTGTACAGCACCTTCCCGGCGACGAGGTCGGGCTTCGCTTTGGGGTAGCTGGCGGTCCGCGACCGGATCACCGCCGCGAGGTTGGTTTCTTCACGCGGTAGGTTCGCCGTCAATTCGTCTACCACTTTGGCGTAGGGGCCGTTGGCCAAGTTGGTGCGGGTGGCTTTGACTTGCAACACCGTCGGGCTGGCCTTGCCTTGCTTGACCGCCTCGACCAATAACTTAGCGCCGTTCGGCGTGGTCGTGAGGGCCGTCGAGATGGTGTTGGCAATCCGAGTCGGAACCACGGCGAAGGCGCGCAACAGCGTTTCATGGGCCGCCGGCTGGTTCACCTTTCCTAGGGCAGTCGCCGCTTGTTCCCGCAATGCGACATCGGCGTTCGCATCCATAATCATGGCGCCGAGCTTCGTGATGGCCTTCGGTTGGTCGATCAGCGTCAGCGCCGTGAGTGCGGCACTGCGTTGGGCGGTGTCCCGATCGGTTCGGGCGGCAAACGCCGTGAGCGGGTCGAAGAGGTTTGTCAACTTCAAAGCTCCGGCCATGTTCGCGGACGCCAAGACCACGTTCGGTTCGGACTGCTTCAACCCGTCCGCACACAGCTTTTCCGCAACGGCACCCGCACTGTCCGGGAGCTTCGCCCCGCGCGCTTGGTGGCCGAAGTACAAGCCTTCCAGTGCCACCACTGCCGCCGGGTTCTTCGATTGCGACTCCAGCAAATCGATCAGTGCGGTCGCCTGCGTATTGTCCCCGTACCGCCCGACGTGGGTGAAATAGGCTTTGTTCAGCGAACCCGTTTGTAAATGCTTCGTCAGGAACGTCGCCGCCTCTGCCGTGTGAACGCCAAGTGCCACGTCCGCGACGATGGCGGCATCGGCAGGCAGCGCTTTGTCCCACGCCTTCGCATCGCGCAAACTGTTCCGCAACGCGATTCTTGCCGCGTGCCGAAGGTGGGTGTCTTCGGCTGGGGTTTGCTTCAGCAATTCGATGAGTGACAGCACGTTGTCAGCGTGCGGGTGCGAAATCAGGACATCGACAACGGCACGCTGAACGAACGGCGATTCTTTCAGTTTGGCCAGAAGACTTGCTCGTTGTTCGGCCGTCAATTGCGGCAGTTCGATCATCGCACGGATGGCTTGAAGCGACTCCCGCGAAACGGGACCGTTGCCGTCCGGTTTTGGTGTGCCCTTGTCACCTTTGTACACGACACGCCAGACGCGACCCCGGTCCTTGTCCCGCTGCGGGTGCTTCAAATCGACTTCGTAGTGGCCGATGATCTTGTTGTAAAAGTCCGCGAAGTAGAGCGCCCCGTCCGGCCCGATTTTAATGTCCGTCGGGCGGAACCACGGGTCGGTGCTGGAGACGAAATCGGGCTGCTCCTCCGCAACCGGCGTGCTGCCCTTCCAGACGATTTTGTCGCTGTTGATGCGGTTGGTGACGACGTTGCCCAGGAACATCATCCCCTTGTACTTGGCCGGGAACTGGTCGGCGTTGTACCACGCCAACCCACACAACGCCGTGCTGCCGTGGTCGTGCCGGGTGACGTGCGGGGCGTACCCGAGGCCGTCGTGCGGCTTGCCGAAGCTGTCGTAATGCGCGCCGCGAATGAGTTGCGTAATCGGCTTGCTGTGGCAGTCCGCCGTGTACAGGTTGCCCCACGGATCGACGGTCAACCCAAACGGGTTCACCTGCCCGTAGGTCCACGGCTCCACCCGCGCTCCGTTGGGGCGGAAGCGGAAGGTGTTGCCGCTCTGCATCTGCACTTCGCTGCCGTCTTTCGCCTTCACAACGGAACTGTTCAAGTAGCCGTGGCACGCATACACCCAGCCGTCCGGCATCAGCAGGAACGAGTTCATCATGCCGTGCGTGTCGCGGGTGCCGAACCCGGTCAGGATCGTTTCCCGCGTGTCCGCCTTGCCGTCGCCGTCCGTGTCCGTGAGCTTCAAAATGCTGCCCACGTTCGACACGAGACACGACTGGCCGTCCGGCAACGGCAAGATCCCGATCGGGATGTTCATGTCGTCCGCGAACGTGGTGACCGTCTTCGCCTTGCCGGTCGCGGCGTCGAAATCAGACAGAATAAACACCTTGTCGCTGGCCTTGCCTTCCGCGGCAAACGGGTAGTGACGGGACGTTGTCACCCACAACCGGCCCTTCGCGTCGAACGCCATCTGAATCGGCTTGCCGATGTCCGGCTCCGCCGCCACCAACTGCACCTCAAACCCCGCCGGGACTTTGAACGTCTTCAACTCGTCCGCCGGCGAGTTCGCCTCCGTCGGCGCAATGAACTGCTGCGCGAGCAGCGGAATAGGAAAGAGTAGGGCAGCCAGAACAGGCAAGAATCGCATGGGAAGAGTCTCGGGCTAAGGGAAAATGTGATGTCAGCGGAGTGTATTGCGAAGGGATGGCAGTCGTTATGCTTCGGGCGTTGTCTCGACTCCCGCGAGCTTGAGGCCGAACATCCCGGCGATGAGTTTACCTAGTCCAATCAACGGAGCCGCCTTGCCCGTAAAATGGCTGATGTTTTCCCAGAGTTTCTTGACCGCACTCTTCTCCGGTTTCGGCTTGGAGACTTCCGTAGCCAACTCTTCGTACTCTTTCTTCAGAATCTCTTTCATCGCCTCACTCGTCTTGAGTTTGTCGATCGCCTTCCGACCCGATTCCAGTGCCTTCACCAATTTCGGGTTCACCGAATGGCTCTGGTCGATGTTCTCGGTCTTGGTTTTATTGTCCCGGATGGTGGCCTTGTTCTTCATCCCACCGGCACTGGAAATGATGTCGCGGCCCGCATTCATACTGGCATCGACGGTATCCCGTCCGGCTTTCTTGGCGTTCGGCATGAGGATGTCACCTGCGGTGTTGAAAACGATGGTCTGCTTTACTTCGAGCAGTTTTAGAAGCATGAACGGCAGGGCGGCTCCTGCCGTTCCGTATTTCGCAATGCACACGGCGTGGAATTCTTTCTCAACAGTCAGTTGCTCGATGGAGGGGTCGCTCAAGTCCCGCAACAGTTTCTCGCAATCACTGGTGATGGCGTGGATGGTTTTGTCATCGTACTCAGTGCTTCCCGTTCCCACTGTGACCCTCCACCAGAAACCCCGTCACAATGTTGGCTTGCTGATTTCCGATCTTCTTGCCCCGGAATTGGTCGGTCACGGAGGAAGGAATCTCCGCGGGCGATTCATAATCTCCATCAACATAAGCGCCATTCGGAGCCTGAACTCGATACACCTGACGTAAGCAGTGGTTCTGCGCCAAGTAG
This sequence comes from Fimbriiglobus sp., assembly GCA_043785105.1. Taxonomy (GTDB): domain Bacteria; phylum Planctomycetota; class Planctomycetia; order Gemmatales; family Gemmataceae; genus Fimbriiglobus. The sequence goes on along the minus strand of JAYVXO010000203.1, from coordinate 68,671 downwards.
TGCAGGGATAGCGCTAACTTGACGAGATCGATCCCTTCGATTTCTCGGTAGATTTGGCCGGGGTCAATGAAATCAACATGCTTCCGCTTGTTGATCCACTGTCGAACTTTTTGCAACTCGGGACGGAATTCCACGGGTGCTTTTTTCAGTACCGTCGCGTTGATTCGTGACATAGTCCGCTCGCCTGAAGTCTAGTTTCGACCTGTTCAACGTTGCGATTTTAGCACAAGTCGCAGCCTGTTAATAGCTGTCTCTTTCACCACCCGTCGTCACGTTGCCCTGGGTCTTGCCACGTCGCTACAACAACCCAGTTGATTGCTGCTTCGTCCTGCTGGGGTTCACTAAGTTGCGTCCGATTCGGCGGGCTTTGGTTAGCACGTCTGACAAGACCGGGGTGGTGGCGTTTGCGACGGAGTTTGCTTCGATCTGTTATCCACCCATGTTCGGGTACCAATCCTGCAACGCGGTGACGTTCAACTCCCGTTCGCGCAACGCCCGGCACGCTTCGACGGCGGCATAGGCCGCCGACAACGTGGTAATCAACGTGACCCGATGTGTCACGGCTTCGGTGCGGATTTTGCCTTCGTCGGCCCGGCTTCCGCGACCGCTTGGTGTGTTGATGATGAGCGCGACCTCGTTGTTTTTCATCTTGTCCAACAGGTTCGGTCGGCCTTCTTGAATCTTGGGTAGCACGTCCACCGGAATCCCCAGGCGTTGAAAATGGGCCGCCGTCCCCGCTGTGGCGAGCAACTTGTACCCCATGTCGGTGAACTGCTTCGCAATCGGCGCGATTAGGGCTTTGTCGTTCCCGGCCACGGAGATGAAGATCGTCCCCTTCACCGGCAACGGGGCGGACGCGGCCATCTGGGTTTTGGCAAAGGCCATCGCCAAGTCCTTGTCGATGCCCATCACTTCGCCCGTCGATTTCATCTCCGGGCCGAGCAAGATCTCGCTGCCGGGGAACTTGTTGAACGGGAAGACGCTTTCCTTGATCGAGTAGTGCGTCGGCACGACTTCGTCTTGCACGCCCAACTCGTCGAGCGTTTTGCCGACCATGACCAGGGCCGCGAGCCGGGCCAACTGAACGCCGGTCGCCTTCGAGACGAACGGGATCGTTCGGCTGGCGCGCGGGTTGGCTTCAAGAATGTAAATCTGCGGCGGCTCGCTGGTCGTGCCGTCCGGTCGGAGGCCGGTGACGGCGAACTGAATGTTCATCAGCCCGCGAACCTGGAGCCGAGCCGCGAGCTTGCGGGTGAGGGCTTTGATCTCGTTGATGACTTCGGTGGGCAAGCTGTGCGGCGGGATCACGCACGCCGAGTCGCCGGAGTGGATGCCGGCTTCTTCGATGTGCTGCATCACGCCGCCGATGACCGTGCGAATGCCGTCGCTCAGGCAATCGACATCGACTTCCGTGGCGTTTTCGAGGAACCGATCGAACAGCACCGGCTTGCCGGGCGACACTTCCAGCGCCCGCGTGATGTACCGCGATAGCCCTTCTTCATCGAAAACAATTTCCATCGCCCGCCCGCCCAGGACGAAGCTCGGCCGCAACAACATTGGATAGCCGATGCCGTGCGAGATGCTGAGCGCGCCTTGCAGGTCGAACGCGGTGCCGTTGGCCGGTTGCTTCAGCCCGAGTTCCGTGGCGAGCTTGGAGAACCGCGCCCGGTCTTCGGCGATGTCGATGCTCTCCACGCTGGTGCCGATGATCTTGACGCCGTTGTTTTCGAGGGCCTTCGCCAAGTTCAACGGCGTCTGGCCACCGAACTGCACGATTACGCCGTCGGGCTTCATGCGGTCGTGAATGTTCATCACGTCTTCGACCGTGAGCGGCTCGAAGAACAGGTGGTCGCTGGTGTCGTAGTCGGTGCTCACGGTCTCCGGGTTGGAGTTCACCATGATGACTTCGTAGCCGTTGGCCCGCAGCGCAACGGCGGCTTGCACGCAGCAGTAATCGAACTCAATCCCCTGCCCGATGCGGTTCGGCCCGCCGCCCAGGATCATAATCCGTGGCTTGCCGCTGAACGGCAGCACTTCGTCTTCGACGACCGGGCCGTTCGGCGTCATCATCGGCGATTCGTAGGTGCTGTAGTAGTACGGCGTGAACGCCTCGAACTCGGCGGCGCAGGTATCGACGGACTTGTACACCGCCACAATGCCCATCGCCTTGCGGACCTTGCGGAGTTCGCCTTCGGAGGAGTTCAGCAGCGTGGCGAGTTGGCGATCGACGAAGCCGTGTTGCTTCGCCTTCAGCATCATCTCGGGCGTCAGGTTTTCGAGTTTGCCCAGCGCGCGGATTTCGTCTTCGGTCTTCACCAAGTCTTCGATGTTACGCAAGAACCACGGGTCAATTTTGGTGCGCTGAAAAATCTGCTCCACGGTCATGCCGTACTTCAGTGCGTAGCGGATGTGCCAGATGCGTTCCCAGTTCGGCGTCATCAGCTTGCGAATCACTTCTTCGAGCGGCGGCTGGTCCGGCTTGCCCCATTTGTCTTCGCGGTCACACCCCAGACCGAAGCGGTTGACTTCGAGGCCACGCAAGGCTTTTTGCAGGGACTCTTTGAAGGTGCGGCCAATCGCCATCGTCTCGCCCACGGACTTCATTTGCGTGGTCAGCGTTGTGTCGGCGCCGGGGAACTTCTCGAAGTTGAAGCGGGGCACCTTCGTGACGACGTAGTCGATGCTCGGCTCAAAACTCGCCGGGGTGGTGCGGGTGATGTCGTTCTTCAATTCATCCAGTGTGTAACCGACGGCCAGCTTCGCCGCGATCTTGGCGATCGGGAACCCGGTGGCTTTCGAGGCGAGCGCCGACGACCGGCTGACACGCGGGTTCATCTCGATCACGATCATCCGCCCGTCGGCGGGGTTGATGGCAAACTGGATGTTCGAGCCGCCAGTTTCCACGCCGATTTCCCGAATGATCGCTTTCGCTTGGTCGCGCATCAACTGGTATTCTTTGTCGCTCAGCGTTTGGGCCGGGGCGACGGTGATGCTGTCCCCGGTGTGGACACCCATCGGGTCGAGGTTCTCGATCGAGCAGACGATGATGACGTTGTCCGCCTTGTCCCGGATGACTTCGAGTTCGTACTCCTTCCAGCCGATGACCGATTCTTCGACCAGCACTTCCCCGACCGGACTGAGTTCGAGACCCAACGAGATGAGGGTGCGGAACTCCTCGCGGTTGTACGCAATCCCGCCACCCGTCCCGCCCATCGTGAAACTGGGCCGCAACACACACGGCAACCCGATCTCCTCCAGGATCATTTCGATGTCGCTGTTGCGTCGGGCCACAACGCTTTTTGGCACGTTGATGCCGATTTTCACCACGGCATCTTTGAACTTCTGGCGGTCTTCGGCTTTGTCGATCACGTCGTGCCGCGCGCCGATCATCTCGACGTTGTACTTGGCCAGCACGCCGTGCTTGTGCAGGTCCATCGCGGTGTTGAGGCCCGTCTGCCCGCCCAGCGTCGGCAGCAGCGCATCCGGCCGTTCTTTGGCGATTATCTTCTCGACGATTTGCCACGTGATCGGCTCAATGTACGTCCGGTCGGCGGTCTCCGGGTCGGTCATGATGGTCGCGGGGTTGGAGTTCACCAACACGACGGAATAGCCTTCTTCCCGCAACGCCTTGCACGCCTGGGTTCCCGAGTAATCGAACTCGCAGGCTTGCCCAATGATGATCGGCCCGGACCCGATGAGCAAAATCTTGTGAATGTCGGTACGCTTCGGCATGGCAAAAAGGGTCTCTCGCAGGGGTCGCACGGCATCCCGGTCATTGCAAATCTCGCATATCTTATGGTTGCGTTCCGACCTGCCAACCGGCTGGGTGTTGGGAATGTACTGTGCCAACACAACTGGGTTGGGAATTATCGAATTGCATTGATACCTGAACAACACTTACAATTATGCCGTGACATTCTGCGACACCGATGAGCGAGATGACCATGATCCTGCCACTACTCCTGATTTGTCTGGCGGAACCGGAACGTGAGGTCGCCCCAGCGCCACGACACTTGACACAAGAAATGGTTAAAATTGCGCCCATTTTGCAGCGCAACAAGGCGTACATGATGCAGATTGGTTTAGACCGATTAGCTCAGAGCTATTACCCGACAGTGATTGCAAAAGATCAGCGTTACTTCCACGACTTGTTACTCAACATGGAGCGATGGAATGCGTGGATCTTGGCCAATCCCACGGACCCGTCGGTCGTGGATGCGTTCGTTGTGTTAAGCCAGTCGTTTAGTGTTGACGACGCGACGTTCAACATCCTCCGGAATCACCATTTTGCGCACCCACGGTTGGGCCTCGTGGTTCGAGACTATGCCCAAAGTGGCGAGACTCAGCGACAATTTGCTTACGACGTTGCGATCAATCATGCAAGCCGTGAGGTTCGGGCGCAAGCCTGTCTCGACATCGGCCAAATGAATCGGATCTATTTGACCGATGCGGTTTCAGAAAAGCCGTCCTTTCGCGGTCGTCTCGGCACGCCGGACGTTCTGCGCAAGCGGGCCACCAACTTTTTAACCCGTTGCGTTAAGGACTATCCCGCTGTCAAAAACAAGGACGGAGAGTTGATCGGTGAATTAGCCACAGACGAACTGGCGGGTGTGCAGAACATTGGCTGCCTAGAGTTGGGCAAACTCGCGCCCGACATTTCTGGAACTGATCTTCAATGGCGGCAGATGACTGTAACCGCGAAGAGCGGGCGCGTCACGGTGTTGGTGTTCTGGGGGACGTGGTGCGGCCCGTGCATGAGATTGGTTCCCCGCGAAATTGCCCTCAACGAGAAGTACAAGAACCGGGCGTTTGCCTTGATCGGCGTGAACGGTGGAGACGAGCGGCAAAAGGCCCAACAAGCAGCAGTCGCCAAAAAATGACGTGGCCGTCGTTTTACAGCGGGACGGGTCGTGGCGGACTTGCGGCAGTTTGGAACGTGGCGTACTGGCCGACTGTGTACGTCATCGACCACGAAGGGGTCATCCGCTACAAGGGGTCTGGCGATGGCTTAGAGGAAGCCGTCGAGAGTTGCATCAAAAAGGCTGAAAGCGTCGATCCGGTTCCGTAGCGGCGGTGACGAAGGTTTCTAACACGAGACAGAGTAGAATTGAATCAAGACGTGACGGAGCGACTTCAAGCGCAGTCACCGTGAGGAGGTATAACAATGACGATCATCACCGGCATTTTTCGCAACGGTCGCGTGGAATTGGACGGTCCCGTTCCGGATTGGGCGGAGGGGTCCGCTGTGACCGTGACGAAACCTGAGAGCGTAACAGACCACATCGACATCACCGGCGATAGCCCCGAAGCCATCGCTGCTTGGATCGCGTGGTTCGACAAATTACACGCCTCTCTCGGGGATTCGACATTCCCAGAGGAATTGGACCGAGTGCTTGCTGATGCTAAGGCGGAAGAACTCGCCGACTGGGAAAGTAGCAATCAACGGGGAGCGATTTTCCCGTGAAACGCCGCTATCTCCTCGATACCAATGCAGTAACGGACCTGATTTTCCGCCTCTACGGAGTCCATGAACGTGCCGTGGAAATGCAAAAGTTGGGCGTGAGGATCGGTACTTGTCCGCCGGTGATTGGTGAACTGTACTTTGGTCTTGAACTCAGTACCACACGCGATCGGAACCTCGCGGCTATAGAAACCGGGCTGCGAGCGATCTCGATTTGGCCATTTCATCGAGAAGAAGCGATTATCTTCGGTCGGCTTCGTGCGGACTTAAAACGGAGAGGCAGGCCCATGCAAGTCGTGGACATCCAACTGGCAGCGGTTGCGATATCGCTTGGTTCCTGCACAGTCGTAACGGCCGATTCCGACTTGAGTGCCATCCCTGGGCTGAGTGTTGAAAACTGGCGTAGCTCGTAAGGATCAACGGTTTTGTATAGTACCCAAACCTGTCTGTCGTTCCTGGTGTTCTCTCGGCTATTATGCACTTGTTCTGGGAGCGGGTTCGATTGGCTCACCAAGAGGGTAACCGATGCGTGCGATTGGATTATTCATACTGATTCTCAGCGCGGGAATACTTCCCGTTGGGGCGGACGACGAGAAGACTTACGAGATCAAACTCAAGCCTGAGACGGCTGGCGATCGGATCAAAGTGACGAAGTCGGACGTGTCCAAAAACTCCGCGATCATTGACGTGATGGGGCAGAAGAACGAGAACGCGGAGAAGAAAACGGTGAAGTTCAGCTACACCGAAGAGTTGCTGGAACGGGATGTCAAAGCGAAGGTTTCGACGAAACTGAAACGCAGCTACACCCAGGCCGAGAAGACCGTCGATGGGGAGAAAACCAAGTTCAGCTACCTCGACAAAACCGTGCTGATTTTGCGCGTCGATGGCAAGTTCACCTTCACCGTGGACGGCGACGAACTGGATGACGATGAAGCCGAAGACCTGAACGAGGAGTTCAACAAGAAAGACGAAGTGCCACTGCACGACGAAGACCTGCTGCCGAAAAAGCCAGTGAAAATCGGCGAACCGTGGGTGGTCGATACCGCGATGGTCGTGAAAAGCTTCGAGAGCGTGGTGCCGTTTACGTTGGACGTAGACAAGTCGAAAATCGTGGGCAAGTTGCTGAAGGTTTACCAGAAGGACGACAAGCAGTTCGGCACGATCGAAATGAACGTGACCCTGGTCGTCAAAGAGTTCAAGCTCGACGGCCAGGAGATCGAGATGAAACCGGGCAGTACGATGGTGATTACCTCGATTACCGAGCAATGTATCGACGGCACGTCCCACGCTTTGAACGAGAAATCGACGATTAAGATGGACCTGACCGGGGAGATTCCCAACGGCACCTTGAAAATTGGGGCGTCCGCAAAGCTCACGAAAACGGTTGAGGACATCGGCAAGAAATAGCCCAGACTTGAGGGGATTTTCACCGAACCCGCGACTTTGGTCGCGGGTTCTTTTTTTGCTCCCATCGACGTTGACACCGTTCGTGTGGCGGTTATATATCCCGACCTACATCGACTGATCCAAGCAGGTTAACGCCTGGCGACAGTCGAGGAACAGAACACCAACCCAACCCAGGTTACCTGATGTCCGGTTCTTCGACCGATGCAACGACCACGGTGGCGGAACTGAAAGATCAGATGCGGCGGTTTGCGGAAGCTCGGGGTTGGGAGCCGTATCACAGCCCCAAAAATCTCGTGATGGCGTTGGCCAGCGAAGTGGGCGAGTTGTGCGACATCTTCCGGTGGTTGACGCCGGACGAAAGCCGAACGGTTGTGTTGAGCGAAACAACCCGGACGGCGATTGCGGATGAATTGGCCGATGTGACGAACATCATCGTCCTAATCAGCCTGCACACCGGGATCGACCTGACGGCTGCGGTTACGGCGAAGATGGTGAAGAACGAACGAAAGTATCCGGCACCCCCAGGTTCAAGCTTGGGGTCGAGTGTTGCCGGACTGAATACGCCTACCGGCTAGCTGCGAACGACGGCAAGTGGGTCGTCTGGCTTGGCGTGATCCAATGGGGGTTGGGTCACGCCAAGTCGGTGGGGATACATCCTTAAGTTGTGGGGGGGATCGTACTATGCGATCACGACGATTGATTTATCCCGGTGCGATATTCTCGCTCGCGGCAATGACTGTGGCCGTCGCGCTGACGGCGAACGGGCAAGAAGGCACTGTCGCGGAGCCGAAGTATTACCAGGGGAAGGTGTCACCACCGCCGCCGGGTCTGTTCAACAATGGTGGGGCACGCCCACCGACGCAAAACCCCAATCTGAGCTACCCCGCTCCAAGCGTTCCCACGCCAAGTTATCCCGCACCTAGCCCAACACCCCCGGTCGTGAGCAATCCACCGGCGTCGAACTACCCGTCGAATTTCACCATGCCTGCTGGCCAAATCCGACCGAATCGAACGGCGGCTAGCCCGCAACGGTTGACGCAGCCAGTCGTCGCGGGTCCGGAGGGGGTGCGGCAAGCAAGTGCGTCAGAGCCAGGTGGCACGCCGCCATTCTTTACGACACCCAAAACACCACCGGCGCCCTCGTTGGCTCCGCCAAGTGTCAACGTCGAAGCGCCGGTGATGCCAGACCCTAAAGTGCTGTCAAACACCACGCCGGGCGCGTTCAATCCGGAGATCCCAGCGCCGGCGCCGTTTGCCCCTGAACAACCCACTGTCAACGGGGTGACACTGACGAATCCGCAACCCGTGTTGTCGAACGTTCAACCCGGTGGCCCGGCGCCATTGGTGGCGAAACCCACGGCAGTGGCGCCGCCGAAATCGGCGTTCCAAGAACAACCGGCGACACTGCCGAACAATATCGCACCAAACACAGCAGCGTTCCCGTCGCGGCAAGCCCCGAACATCACGATTGAAGCTGTTGCCCCCGACGCGATCGGCGTGGGGCAATCGTTGAGCTACGAGCTGGTCGTTCGCAACATAGGAACCGCCGCCGTGTCGAACGTCCGCATCGAAGACGAGTTGCCGACCCGAACGCAATTCCTCGGCAGCGAACCCGCCGCCGAGACGTCCGGGGACCGCCTCGCGTGGTCCGTCGGCACGATGGAAGCCGGCACGGAAAAGCGCATTAAGATCACGGTGAAACCGCTCGAAGAAGGCGAAATTCATAGTCGGGCCACGGTCAGTTTTAGTTCGACCGTGGAAGCCCGGCTGAAAGTGACCCGACCGAAAATCACTGTCGCGATGACCGGACCCGAGACGACTCGGGTGGGCGAAAAAGTTCCGTTCCAAATCAAGCTCGCCAACACCGGCACCGGCACGGCAGGGCGGATTCTGCTCAAGGCGCAGTTCAGTGATGGCTTGCTGCACTCGCAAGGCCAGATCATCGAAGCCGAGTTGGCGAACTTGCCAGCAGGCCAGACGAAGACGTTGAACCTCGAAGTCACGGCCGGCAAGTCGGGTACCCAAGCCTGCGTGGTGACTGCCATCGCAGACGGGATCCAAACCGAGACCGCGAAGTCGAGCGTGACCTTGGTGGAACCGATGCTGACCATCAAGCAAGCGGGTCCGGCCCGCTGCCTCGTAAAAGGGGAGCCGACGTACACCATCGAACTGACGAACCCCGGCACGGCCACGACGGATTCGGTTCAGCTTTGGGCCGCGTTACCACCGGGTTTTGATTTCCTTCAGGCCACCGACGGCGGTGCGTTCCTGGAAGCCAATCGCGCCATCGGCTGGCGGCTACCGGGTCTCCCGGCGGGAACGACGAAAACCGTCTCGCTCAAGTTAAAAGCGGTGGCGCCGACCGAAGGGGTGATCCGCACGGTTGCCCAAACGAATGCGATGAACGCCGAGCAAGGCAGTGTCACGAACACAGGCATTATCACCGTCGAAAGCCGCACGCCGAGTAGTACCCGTGGCCTAGAAGCCCGCACCGAAACCATTGTGAAAGCCGAAGGCGTGCCCGCGTTGCGGTTTGAAGTGCAAGACATCGAAGACCCGGTCGAAGTCGGCAAAGAAGCCGTCTACGAAATCCGCGTGTTCAACCAGGGCACCGGGCCGTGTACCAACGTCCAAATCGTTGCGGACATGGCTGAAACCACGATGGCGGTGGGATCAACGGGGCTAACGAACGGCAAGATCGCCGGTCAGCAAATAATCTTTGAACCGATCGCACAGTTCGGCGTCAAAGCGGAAGCGGTGTTCCGGGTCCGGGTGAAGGGGACACAACCCGGCGACTTCCGGTTCCGCGTGCGGATGACGTGCGACCAGATTCGGTCGCCGGTTATCAAAGAAGAAAACACGCGATTCTACAAAGAATAGCGTTTGAGGTGGGAACTCCGGCCCGGTTCGCCGGGTCGGAGATGGTGGTCTTGAGAGGGGCTTCAGGAGTTGTGGGGGGATCATTGATGACATTCATTGCCACGCTCTTGAAATTTGTCGGGAAATAAGCCGGGGTTGCGGATCGTCAGAGTTGGCACGCACACCCGGCGGGGGAGGTTTCCGCTCATGAGCACAGGACGTGCCCAGAAAGAATTGGTCCGGGTTCACATCCGGTGGATGATTCGCCGTGACATGCCCGAGGTACTTCAAGCGGAGCAACAGAGCTTCGAGTACGCCTGGACGGAGGACGATTTCTTACGCTGCCTTCGCCAACGCAACTGCATCGGCATGGTCGCGGAACACCAGGACCGCATCGTCGGGTTCATGATCTACGAGTTGCATAAAAACCGACTCCACGTGTTGAACTTCGCGGTCGCTCCGATGCACCGTCGCAGTGGCATCGGGGCGCAAATGGTGTCGAAGCTGATCGGCAAGTTGTCGAGCCACCGCCGTAGCAAAATCACACTCGCGGTCCGGGAACGAAACCTGGACGCGCAGAAATTCTTCCGCACCCAGGACTTCAAGGCGACGCGGGTGCTGCGGAATTATTACGAGGACAGTGGGGAAGATGCGTTCCTGATGGAGCATCGTGTGGGCAGGGAAGCCGACACGGATGCGCTGGAAACGCCTGTGAATCGCATCGCCCAGTTTGAAGAAAACTGACGCAGAGATGCACAGATGCGAAGGGCCGACGTTCGGGGGGACGTCGGTTCACGCCCGGCCGGAGCAGCCACCTCGGTGGTCCGGCTGGGCTTTTTTTTACACCGTTAGTCGAGCCGAATCTCACGGAAGAGGGGCTACTATGTCCGAGAACCATCCGCAATCTCGTCGTCGTCTGTTACCCGTACTCGGTGTCACGACGGTGGGGCTTGCCGTCGGGGCCGGTAGTCTTGGCCTCTACACCGGCGCCACGGCGGAGCCGATTAAGTCTCCGCTGGTTCAAGCCCAAGGCGAGCAGCCAATCTGGAACGCCGCCCCGAAACCAACAGACCCGCAACTCGACCCCGCACCGGCACCACTGGCAGCAGCACCAGTGAGCCAGATCGTTCACACCAGCGCGGAAGTCGCTGTGCCCGAAGTGCCGACGCTCCCGACGTTGCCGCCAATCGGCGTGGACCCCAAACCAAGCACCCCCGTGATCCCGAATTTGCCGAACCAATGGCCGCCGTTGCCTAAAGCTCTGGACGTGGTGAAACCCGCTGCCAGCGAACCGTTAGCTGTGCCGGGCACCCTCACGATTCCGGCCCCGGTGACACCCGATGTGCCGAAGCCAGCAGAACTTATCGCACCACTTGTGACACTTCCAGCCGTTCCGAAGTCGATTGAAGTCGCACCGATTCCACGGTTTCAACCGATCACGCCAGCAATTCCCACTGCCGCAACCCCGGCTCCGCCGGCCATCACTGAAGTTGCCCCACCGATGCAACCGGCAAAGTCGGTTGCATCGGTGCAGCCGGTTGTCCCGGCGCCCGTCAATTTTAGCTTGCCACCCGTGCAACCGGAGCTTAACCTCAAGCTGGATACTCCTACACCGATGGCACCGATTGTGCCGAGTGTCGGACCGGAAGCCGCAAGCTTGGTGTCCTTACCGAAGCCAGCGCCAACCACACCATCGACGATTGCACCCGGAGATACACCCATGATTCCGACCATCCCTTTCTTACGCTCCGCTCTTGTGGGCGCGGCCCTAGCCGCAGCGCCCGTCAGTGCGCAGACACCACCCGAAAAGCCGCCGGTCGAAAAGAAGGACGCCCCCAAGGCCGACGACCTCTCGACGATGAAGAAGCAACTGGAAGACATCACGAAAGAATTGGGTCTCAACAAGACCTTCCGCGACAACACAGAAGACGTGATTCAAGGCCGCAAGAACGCCGATACCGGGAAGACCGACCCCGGCCTCATCTCCAAGGTGCTCGACTTCGACGCCCGGCTGAAGCGGATCGAAGAAGCATTGTTACGCCTCGAAAAGTCGATGTCCGATGCCGCGAAGAGTACGTCCGCCTACTCGCCGAAAGACACCAGCCCGATGGCAATGATCGGACCGAAATCCACGGTGCGCATCGTCAACGAATACCCCGTGCAGATTTCGATGATCGTGAACGGCAAGTCCCACCGCCTCGAACCCAACGAAACGAAGTTGGTCGAAATTACCGCCGGAAGCTACACCTACGAACTCCTCCACGCCGGCGCCCAAGCTACGAACGGCGTCATCAAGGACGGCGAAACCATCACGCTGCGGATCAAGTAAGGGCGATTGATGTTCGGTGGCCCCGGTAGGGGCCAAGGCATGTAGCCACGGGTTGAGCGCTTCGCGGAACCCGTGGAACCGGATACTTCAATACTCGACTGCCCTGAAGGGGCAGCGGATTTCCTTCGCCCCTCCAGGGCGAATGACAATAGGGTGTCACTGTCCACGGGTTGCGCGAAACGCTCCACCCGTGGCTACATTCCGGTGCCCCTTCAGGGCACAAAGCCAAGACTGCCTGTCGCATGAATAAATACTCGCCATCAGACCAATCCCAGCTTCGCGGTCGCCCCCATGATTATCACCATTGATGGCCACGCGGGGTCGGGCAAATCGACGGCGGCGACTCAACTAGCGGATGCGCTCGGGTTCGAGTTGTTGAACACCGGGGCGATGTATCGCGCCACGGCGTTCGAGTTGATGCGACGCGGGTTTGCACTGGATGCGGAACCACGAGACATTGAAGCCATCACATCTATCATTGAACCGTTTCATTTCGAGTTGACCAACGCCCACGTGAAATTAAACGGCGAAGACTTACTGTCCGTGATTCAGTCCGAAGCGATGGGGCGTGCAGCCAGTCGGGTCGGGACGTTTCTTGAAGTGCGGCGGAAACTGCAACAGGAACAACGCCGCATCGCTGACGGGCGTGACATGATCTGTGAAGGACGCGATCAAGGCACTGTCGTGTTCCCGAATGCCCCGGTCAAATTCTTCTTCACCGCCAGCGCCGAACACCGCGCCCGCCGCCGCGCCATCCAAGATAAACTGAACCTCTCCGACGACTCGCCCGAATTCGCCAAGTTCATCGAACAGATCATCGCCCGCGACCATCAAGACGAAACCCGTGCCATCGACCCCCTCCAAAAAGCCGCCGACGCGGTCCCGATTGATACATCAAATCTATCTCAAGAGATGGTACTTGCTCACATGGTCGAGGTAGTTCAGCGATGGCGGACTCGGAGTTGACTTCGCGGGGTGTTTATCATTCGACGTATTGGCTGTCGTATCACGCACTCACGTTCGGGCTGAGCTTCCGGGCGACGGGGCGGGAGAACATCCCGACGACTGGCCCCGCACTTCTGGTGTCGAATCACCAATCGTTCATTGACCCGTGGTTGATCGGGCAAGCGGCCACTCGGCGGTTGCGATATTTAGCGAGGCACAATCTCTTTCACAACGCAATGTTTGCGAGGTTGATACGCTGTTACGGTGCCGTGCCGATTGATCGCGGGTTTGGCAAAGAGGGGCTGCAAACGGTGTTCAAAGAACTCGCCGACGGGCAAGCCGTAGTCATCTTTGCGGAGGGCGAACGCACCCATACGGGTGAGGTTCAACCACTCAAGCCGGGGATTTCGTTGCTGATGAAACGGGTGACGTGCCCGATCATTCCGGTGGCCCTTGCAGGGGCTTACGAGATGTGGCCGCGACACCAAAAGTGGCCGCACCCGGAACTGCTCCCGCTCCCCGCCCACGGCCGCGCGATCACTGTGGCGTATGGCCCGCCAATCGACCCGACCCGCTACAAAACGATGGACCGCGACGAGATGCTGAACGATCTCCGTGACGCCATCGTGCAAACCCATCACGTCGCCGATCGGTGCCGCCGCAAGACTTGAAATGGCTGTCCTATGGAGTGTGAAGAATCTACTTCCCGCTGTACTTCGGCATTCGCCCCACCACCAACCCGACTAGAATCGCCAGCCAGCACAGGGCGGGCACCCAGTCGCCGAGGTAGGCGTACAGGGTGCCGGAGTTGTCGATCGGGACTTCGCCGCGAACGATGGCGGAGATTTTCTTGGACGCGGCCCAGGATTCGGCGTTGGGCAGCGCGACCATGCGGCCGTCGGGGTCGATGATTGCGGAGATTCCCATGTTGACGGCGCGCACCACGCTTCGCCGGGATTCGACGGCGCGAAAGCGGCAGATGGCGAGGTGTTCTTCGTGTTGTTCGGTGCCGTCGAACCACCCGTCGTTGGAGATGTTCACCAGGAAGTCGGCGCCGGGTCTTCCGTCACCGCCCCAGTTGTAGCGGCGGGCAATTGACGGGTCGGAGTCCTCATAGCAGATCAGCACGCCGAACTTGTAGGTCTTGCCGTTCTTGGCGGGCAGGTCGAACAGCGTGCGGCTTTCACCGGGTGTGCAACTGTAGTCGTGGTCGTAGGGCGTGAACCGTTGCAGCCACGGTAGTTGCTTTTTCAGCGGCACGTATTCGCCGAACGGGACGAGGTGCATCTTGTCGTACCGTCCCGCAAACTCGCCGGAGGGGGTAATCAGAATCGCCGAGTTCGCTCGGCCCCAACGGGTGCCGTCCCAGTCTTCGGAGTTCAGCCCCAGCAGGGCGTGGGTTCGCATCAAGTTCGCGGATTCGATGCCGAGTGACCGGCGCACGTAGTCCACCTTTCGGCGGAAATCGACGATGCCCGGTTCATCGGGAACATCGGGGGCGGCAGTCAGCCAATTATCCCACCAGCACGTTTCCGGCCAGATCACAAGGTCCGGCGTGGGGATCGTCTTGTCCGGCGGCACCCCGGCGTTGCGGGCTAACGGACCATATTCATCACGCAATGGGATCGGTTCCGCTTCAATCTTTTGATCGCCGCGAACCATCTTGGCGTTCTGCGACAGGTTCCCCTGCACCGCCGCGATGCGGGGGCCTTTGTCATACGGCGGGTGGACGAGTTGCACGGTGCCGTAACAAATCAACACCATCGGCACCATGACCGTACACGCGCCGACGTAGGCTTCGTTGGTGAACGTGGGCCGCGTCCAGGCGGTCGGCCAGTTCAGCGCGGTTCGCACCCACGTCGAGCGAATCAGCCAGTCGTACACGGAGCCGTTGACCCCGGCGATGCTGAACGAAATGAGATAGACCCCGCCCAAATCCGCTGATTGAATGATCGGCAAGAACCCGTGGACCGTGTAGCCCAAGAAGTACCAGCCGCAGCCAATCAGTTGGTACAGGCCCAGCGGTTGCAGGAAGGAAAACCCGGTCGGGAAGTGTGCGCGGACGTATTCGAGTCCGACCCACACCACGGCGGTACTCAGGGAAAGCGGCAGCTTGAACCGATCGAGTTTGCGGATCAGGAACAAGGCAAGCGGCCAGTAGAGCGCACAGTAAATCGTGATCCCAGGCCACGCGAACAGGGCCATCATCGGGTGCGCGACGCGCACCCAATTAAAGGCCAGCCCAAAGAACACGAACCCGCCCAGAAACGCCGCGAAGTATCGCCGCTTGGGTCCGATCCCTTCCGCGCGAACCAGTGTCAAAAACGGGGCCAGCGCGACGAACGACATCGCGCCCAGGTCGAGCGGGAAGAACGCCGTCCACAGCAGCAGCCCCGAGAGTATCGCCGGTAAAAAGACACGAGCAGGCTTCACGAGAATCCTTCCATCGGTGGGAGCAGAGCGTTTCAAATCGAAATCCTGGAACCACGGAACACGCGGAATTAAGACGGAATTAGAAACAAATACACACTGTTGCTAGACGTACAGTTCTCTGGCTCGAAACAATTTGTTCGATTCTTTTTCCGTGTTTTCCGTGTGTTCCGTGGTGAAAAATCTAGGTTACAGGACCATCACGTCCATCGCGTCACCAGTTTCACCGCGAACGTCCCCGGCGGGCAACACCAATAGTGCGTTGGCGTTTAGCATCGCTCGCAAGTCCGCGCTGCCGGACCACGGCAGCGGTGTGACGGTGGCACCCGTTTTGTCACCGTGCAGCTTGGCGGGGTGGTACGTCGGGCGATCGTTGGACGTGGTGAACGGCTCGGCGAGGGTCGCACGAATCGGCGGGTGCCACGCCACGGTCTTTCCGGACAACGCCCGGAGTGCCGGTTTCACGAACAGTTCAAACCCCACGAACGCACTGACCGGGTTGCCCGGTAAGCCGAACACTAACGTGCCGTCCTTGGTGCCGAACAGGATCGGCTTGCCCGGTTTCATTCGTACATTGTGAAACTGAATCGTCACCCCGAGCGATTCCAACACCTTCGGCACCAAGTCGAATTTCCCCACCGACACGCCGCCGGACAGGATCAGCACGTTCGACAACAGCCCTTCCCGAATGAGCGATTCCAGTACGACGGTGTCGTCCGTGCCGATCCCCAGATACCGCGGCAACGCACCCGCCCGCGCAGTTTGGGCCATCAGCATCGGGCCGTTCGAGTTGCGAATCTGCCCGCCACGTGGGCGGCGGTTCGGTTCAACCAATTCGTTGCCGGTGACGAAAATACTAACTTGCGGCAGCGGAAGTGACGGCACCGCCGTTTTGCCGATCGTGGCACACAACCCGAACACGGCGGGGGTGATGACCGTCCCACGTGGCAGGACAACATCCCCGGTTCGCATCTCGTCGCCACGGGCCATCACGTGTCGCCCCGGCTTCACCGACGGGTCATTCACGCGGATGCGGTTGTCGGCCAGCACTTCGACGAGTTCTTTTTTAACGACCGCGTCCGCGCCGGTGGGCACCGGCGCCCCGGTGTAAAGGGCAGTGCATTCGCCGACGAAAATCGCCCGCGTCGGCACACTCCCCGCACCGACTTCTTCCACGATTCGCAACTCGGCCACACCATTCACCACGTCCGCCGACCGCACCGCGTAGCCGTCCATCAGTGCCTTATCGAACGGCGGCGAGTCCACGTCCGCGTGAATGTCGTCCGCGATCACCTGCCCCAGTGACGACGACATCAACGCCGTAATCTCCGGCTTCAATGGCTTCGCATGACCTAACACGATTTCCAGCGCAACCGCAACTTCAAGCATCATCCCACTCCGACGACTCGATCAATGTTCACCACAGAGGGCACAGAGAGCCACGGTGAGAAATCCAAATACTAATTTTCCTTCTCTGTGGTTCTGTGTACCCTTTGTGGCGAGTGCTGCTTTCAGAAACCTCGAGCATCGAGCAACTCTGTTACTCCGCCGCAACGGACTTCAGTTTGTTCTTCGCGGCCGTGGCGTGCTTGGACTTGGGCGAGGCTTGTACGACGAATTTGAGCATCGCCGCGCCGAAGGCTTTCTCCTTGCCGAGGCGTTCGGAAAAGTGGAAGCCGAGGTAGAAGAAATCGTTCTCGTCCAGCCACTTCGCCTTCTCGATTTGCTTCAACGCTTCGTCGGCGTCTTGCCCGAGGATGTGTTCAAACTGCCGCAAGCAGGCGTCGTTGGCGCGACTCTCGGCGGCGATTTCTTTGTCCGACTTCTTCAGCCCGCACATCGCCAGTTCCAGCCGGATCGGGAAGCCGACGGCGGGGTCACGGACCAGGGTTTTTAGGTACTTCAGTGCCGTGTCGTAGTCCTTCTTTTTGCGCTTCGCCACGGCTTGGTCGTGCATCTTGTCCCGCAGGCCGGTCGCATCCGCTTCTTTCAGCAGGAACCACAACGGATCGACGCGGTGGTCATTGGCTTCTACGTAGAGGCAGGTTTGTTTGAAGAGATCGTCCCGCAGTTTCGCGGAGAAGGTGTTCACGAACGGCGCCATTGAACGGGCTAGTTGCCAGGCTTCGTCCGTGTGCTTGGCTTCCATTAACGCGGTGGCTAGCAGCGCGCGGCCGTGTTCAAGTTTTGTCAGCCGGTCACGGGCGGCGTCGCGCAAGTTGCGGTCGGCGTGATGGATTTGGCCCATCAACCCGTCGGCGACTTCGGCGGTGTCGCGGTCGCCGATTTTGTCGATCGCCATTCGGCGGGCGGCCATGTCCGGGGCGTGCAGCAACTTCACCCAATCGTCGAGCATTTTGTTCGAGACGGGGAACCGGTTCAACACCATGACCGCCGGGGCGACCACTTGAAACAGGGTCTCCGACGCGCAGGCAAATAACCGCCGCCATTGTTCCTTCGTCGGGGTTTGTGTCCAACCGCCGACGGCTTGCAACGCCGCCGCGCGCACCTCCGGGGCGTGGGGTGGCAGGGTGCGGTCCCAAAGCACGTCCGCTGCGCTGGCATCATTCAATGAGGCCAACACCCGGACGATCGGCATCTCGGCATTCGGCGTCAGTTTCACCTTTTTGTTAGATGCCACCGCGATGAGTTCTTTGAGCAGCGTCGCTTTTTGGTCCGCTGGCATGGTGGGGATTCGCCCGATCATGGCGGTGGCGGTGGCCGCTGCGACTTGCGGATCTTTGTCTTGCAACACAGCCACACTCGCGTTAGCACCGGCTGCCCCGGCACCCGTCAGCGCAGCAGCGATGTAACGACGCAACCCAGGGGCAACATGGGCCATCAAGTTTTGCAACGCCTTCACGCCCTCCGCGCCCAACTTGGCCGCCGATTCCGCCGCGAGGGTGGATTCCGGACCGCCGATCTTGATGCGTTCGATCAGCACCGGCAGGGCCTTGCCGATTTTCAACTTGCCGACCGCTTTGATCGCCGGAATCCGGACCAACTCCGATTCATCGTCCAGGCACGTAATCAATTCCGAGTACGCCTCCGCGTCCTTGACACCCAGTTCCGCCAACATCACCACCGCCGACGCGCGGACATCGAGCGGTTGGTCGGGCTTCAACAGCCGGGCCAGTTTTTTGACGGGAATATCCATGAGCAAGCCCGTTGCGGGATCAATGCGGTCGGTCAAGTGAGTAGTGTTCAGAATAGGAAAGCCCGGAACGATGCGCTACAAAAACCCGTATTTTCGGGCCGTGGCTTCGATTTCGATGTGCGGTATGGATTGCCCGGACGAGTTCAGCCAACCGGGGAAGAAGTCTCCGAAGGCGTTCACTTCGAGGACGAACGGCTTGAACGTGCCGCGTTCAAACAGCAGATCGACGCCGGCAATCGCGCTGTCAAAACACGCCGCCGCACTAGTGGCGTGATCGAGTCCGTCGAGCCATTCGCGGGTCGGGATCACCGCCCGACACTCGGCCCAATCCCCACGCCGCCCACCCAGGTGTAGGTTGGTCATCGGGTGGCTGCTCAAGCGGAAAATCGTGGCGATCGGTTCCCCGTAGAGGCAGACCACCCGCACGTCGAAATTCTGGCCCCGGAGTTGGGCCATCGGAATTCCGATTTGGAGAATAGCCCCTTCCGCGATGATGAAATCGATCACAGGCCAAATAGGGTCTCCGTGGAATTTTTGCAGTTGCCGCGTGTTATAAAACTGACCATCCCGAACCGCTACGGTCGTTGTGCCTGATAAGCCCTCTACGCCAACGCTGATGATGTGAACGATCCCCGTAGCGGATGAACCGGAATTCAGCTTCACATACTTGGAATCCTCTGAGGTATATTGCGTTAAAAACCCGTCCGAATAGGGAAGCAATTCCGGCACCGGAATCCCGGCGTGCTCCAGCGTGCGGGAGGTCTGCGTCTTGTCGAACATGTGCTGAATGGCGAGCGGGCAGGCAGTGGGCGTGAGATGCGGTCGAGTGTCAAAGGATTGTCGCAAGCCCCGCAGCACGCGGCAGAAGCCTTTGTAAACTAGACCGGGGCGGACGATCAAGCCGCGAGGGATGTTAAGGTCTTGCCAGATTTGGCGGAGTTCCGTGAGGTCAGACCGGGAACCGGCTTCGAGGAGCAATTTCGTGACGGTGTCGCTTTTCCCCGGTGATTCCATTCGCACAATGGCCGGGCGGTCGAAGGCCGCGATGCCGTCGATATCCCCATCCCGTGGCACCACGTCCGCCCACGGCACGATCTGCACATCGACTGGTACCCGCCGTGCCGCCCAGAATTGCAGTAACTCGCGGTGATACAGGTCACACCGCTTGCTACCGGGGTTCGCAATCAGGATGTAACGCGGTGACGGCATGGGTTATTCCATGTCACCATGAAAGAAGTATTCCGGAAATTCAGCGCCGAACGGGCCGACATTGTTGTGTTGCTGTAATGCCGAAAGTTCCTTGCAGACTTTCGTCAGCTTCCCGATTCCCGCCACGGTCATCGCGTTAATGTCCAGATTGAGCCGGTCCAAATTTTTGACATCCGGACAGTTCGCCAAGGCTTCCGCGCCTTCGTCAGAAATGCACCCGGCTTGTAAATCGAGCACTTTGAGCCGCTTCAAGATGCCGGATTTCACGACCTCCTTCGCGCCCTCGTCGCCAAAATCCGTGATCCGTAATTGCAGGTACTGCAACTGCGTCCAATGGGTCGCTTTGCAGATCGCCCGCAGTTGCTTGATGCGGATGTAGGCTACGTTGTCTTCAAATTCGAGGGCATGAGGGTAGCAAAGGAGGTGCGTCAGTTTCGTGACGCTGTTGTTCTCGGTCAGCTTTTCGAGGGGGTAACTGGTGGAGTGGTACAGTTGCAGGATTCGCAGTTGGGGCATCGGCAGCGCGAAGAGTTTGTTCGCATCGACCCGGTGGGCCAGCAAGTAAAGCTCTTCAACGTTCGGCATCTGCTTGACGAAGTGGTGCGCCATCTCGCCGCTGGTGCTGCAACTTTCGTAATCATCAAAATTCTCGCCGTGTTTGTTGCCAAGGTGGAACACCCGCAGGCCGCCGAAGTGCGGGAACTTGGCGAGCATGTGCCAGACGACATCTTCGGAATCGACATCTTCCGGAATGTCAGGGCCGGGTTGATAAGTTCCGTCCACATAGGTAGGGATGTTTGCGGCATCGGCGGGTTCTTCATAGGCACTGGATTCGATCGTCAGCCGTCGGAGAAACCGGAGTGCAGGTGTCCGAATCATGGCACGAACGAGTTCGACGCCCAGGTTTGGAATCGACAATTCGGTCAACCATCCCCACCGGAACTTGTATAGGATTCGAGTATGGCTATCACCCGACTTCTTCGGGGCGAGTAAAAACGGGGCGAGTGGCCCGAGCCATTCCTCTTGATGTGTCTTCAACAGCGCCGCTTCTTTCTTCGTCAACGCGGCTCGTTGCGGTTTGGTCAGGGTCTCGTCTTCCAGCGCCATCTGGACCTGCATGAACTCGCCACGCGGGTTGTTTTGCTCCATCAGGTAATCGGCATAGGCGGACCACGCGGCATTGTCATCGGGGTGGGCGATGAGGGTTTTCTCGAACGCCTCGGAGTCGCTGCGGCTGGCCTGGGGCGTCGTTTCCGTGTAACCCTTGCCGGTCTTTTCACGGACGAGTTTTTCGGCCTCGGACTGGGCCTTCTCCGCCGTGGGCCAATCTTTGATTTGCGTTTGGCCGGCGGTGCCGATCTTGCCGTAGGTGACGGTGAACGACGTGTCGGTCACGTCGATGTTCCAGAACTTGTGCGACTTCGCGTCGCTGAATTGAAACGTTCGCATCGTCACGCCTTTCGGGATTGAACCGTCGATCGTTACTTTTCGTATTGACGGGTAGAAGTGCAGGAAATAGTAACCGCGCCCCAAATCCGTAGCAAGCGTGGCCGAACAAGGTAATGGGCAAGAACTTGAGTTCGATTCTGCTCAACAGCAAGCGGGCGCAATATTCACCCGGAACCTTAAGCGTAACCGATGCAAACTAACCGATCGGGGCGATTTACCTAGGCCCCGAATTTTGCCTTGCCTTCCTATTTGGCCCAAAATGGGGTAGGCTCCATAGACGTTATTTCTTCCCGTGCGAAACGGTTATTCTTCTCAAAGTGTGCAGTATGGGCCACTCGCGTTGGTTCGGATTCCAGGGCAAACTCTTCGGCCTCATTGGGCTGTTCTTGCTCGGTTTTCTCGCCGTGTTAGCTGTCATGTTCACGGCCATCAGCAAGGTGAAAATCGAAGGGCCGCTCTACGTGCAAATCATGAAAGAGCGAGATTTCATCAACGAGCTTACTCCGCCTTCGTTGTTCATTCGCACGCCGTACAATCTTTGTTTGCAGATGGCACTCGAAACCGACCCGGTCCGTGTTAAGGACTTGACCGAACAGTTTCGCAAATCCGAGCAGGATTACACCAAATCCTACGAGCACTGGAGTTTCACGCTACCTGACGGGCCGATCCGCACGAGCCTACGTGAAGATGCACACGGTCCCGCCGGTGAATTTTTCAAGGTCGCCAGCCGAGATTTCTTACCTTATCTCGAAGCGGGAGTTCAGGCGCCCCAACGTGAGAAAGCGATTGGGGTTTTGAAGGTTAACCTTCGAGACCTTTACGACAAGCAAAAAGCCGGCACGGATAAAGTCGCGCAATTGGCAAATGAATCGAGAAAGAAGGTCGAGGCTTCGGCCAACGATACTTTGAACTATTGGTCCACCGTCACCGTTGTCGTGAGCATCGTGGTCCTCGTGATCCTGATTCTCGTCGGGTGGTACATCACCCGAGGGATTGTCGGGCCGACCAACGAACTCATTCACACGATGCGGGACATGGCCGAGGGCGCAGGCGACCTGACGGCGCGTGTGAAGGTCACGTCCAACGACGAGATCGGCGAACTGGCTTCGACCATCAACGCGGTGTTGCAGAAGATTCATGACCTTGTGGTGAGCGTGCGCGAATCGAGCATCCAACTCTACGCGAGTTCGACCGAGATTGCCGCGACCGCACGGGAGCAAGAATCGACGATGCAAACCCTCGGCGCTTCGACGAACCAAATCGCCGCTGCGGTGAAACAAATCTCGGCGACGACGCACGAACTGTCGAGTACGATGAACGCGGTTAGTGCCGGTGGCCACCAAACCAACGTACTGGCCACGGCCGGGCGGACCGGGTTGACCGGCATGGGTAACACCATGCAACGGCTCGCGGAAAGCACGAACTCGATTTCGTCCAAGCTCAGCGTCGTCCGGGAGAAGGCGAACGACATCAACGTCGTGGTCACGACCATCACGAAAGTGGCGGACCAAACGAACCTGTTGTCGATCAACGCGGCGATTGAAGCGGAGAAAGCCGGCGAGTACGGTCGGGGCTTCTTGGTGGTCGCCCGTGAAATTCGTCGGCTCGCGGATCAAACCGCCGTGGCGACTCTCGACATCGAAAACATGGTCCGGCAGATGCAAGGGGCCGTTTCGGCGGGTGTGATGGAAATGGACAAGTTCACAGATGAAGTCCGGTCGGGCGTGGGCCGGGTGTCCGAAATCAACGGCCAAATGGGGCAGATTATTGAGCAAGTTCACGGCCTGAACGACCGCTTCCAGATCGTCAACGATTCGATGGCCCAACAATCGGGTGGTACGAAGCAGATCAACGACGCGATGCTTTCGCTTGCAGCGGGTGTGCAACAAACGTCCGCATCGCTGAAGGAATTCCACTCCGTCACGGGCAACCTCCGCGAGTCCGCTGATTCGCTGAAGCAACAAGTTTCCAAGTTCAAAGTCTCGGGGTGATACCGTGCTCTGTCTCTTTCTCCGAGCGGGCACAGAGCGGCTTGCTGTGCCGGCGTCATCCGTGGTGGAAGTGGTCCCGGCAGTGCGGCTCCACCCTGCGCCGGGTGGTCCACCGTGGCTGGCGGGGTTGTTTCGCTTTCGCGGGTCGGTCACGCCGGTACTGGATTTGCACCGATTGATCGAAGGAACGCCGTGTCCGGTTCGGCTGAGTACGCGGATTGTCGTGATCGAGGCCCAGGTCAACAACGGCCCAAGGCACCTCGGGTTGTTAGCCGAACGGGTCACGGATTTGAAAGCGCTCACCACAATCGGCGCGGGTTACAAGTTCGGCCAAGCGCCCAACGGGCCGGACTTGGGGCCGATCGTCGCCGATGCCGAAGGCGTGGTGCGAATTCCGGACATCAGCAAACTGGTCCCGCTCGCCTACCAAGGGTTAACCTTCGGACTGAGTGAGTCTCCGAGCCAATGACCCGGATAATCACCACGAATTAGACAGATTTCACGAAAAATGCTGACAACCAACGACTTGAGAGCAAGTAAACCGTCCGCCAAGTCATACATTCTGTTCTTGAAGATTCTGATTTCGTTCGTTTTATTCGTGTGATTCGTGGTGATAGAAGTTATCCGAGCCAATAGGCATGACCGGAACATCCTGGGCGATTTTCGAGATCAGTACCATCTCTTGGTCGATGGATCAACCACCCAAGAACCGATGTGACAAGAACCGGAAATCTGCTCTACACTTATAGAAGTCGCCAGGAATTGAGGACAGGATGGACGAGATCACGACGAAGATCGGGATCGTCTTGGGAAGGCATCTCGGCTTATCGCCCGGTTCGCTCGGCACGCGGATGATCGAATCCGCCATCCGACGGCGAATGGAAATCACCCAATCCAGTACCCCGCAAGCGTATGCGATGTTGGTCGAGACGAGCCGAGTCGAATTGGACGAACTGACCGAGGCGGTCGTCGTCCCGGAGACGTGGTTTTTTCGGTACCCGGAATCGTTCACGGCACTGACCCAATGGGCCATTTCCCGTCGTGGCAAAAACGGGACGTTACGACAATTTCGCGTGTTGAGTG
Organism: Fimbriiglobus sp.; assembly: GCA_043785105.1. Taxonomy (GTDB): domain Bacteria; phylum Planctomycetota; class Planctomycetia; order Gemmatales; family Gemmataceae; genus Fimbriiglobus. The sequence goes on along the minus strand of JAYVXO010000203.1, from coordinate 44,351 downwards.
CGCCGTGTTCCACGGGTGAAGAGCCGTACTCGATCGCAATGGCGTTGTTGAACGCGGGCCTATCGCCGGGTTCCTTTCGCGTGGAAGCCCTGGACATCAGCAAGCGGGTGATCGAGTTTGCCAAAGTGGGGGTCTTCAGTTCGTCGGCGTTCCGTGAAAGCGGCGCCATTTCGACGACCCGCTTCGTGGACGTGGAGGGCGGGAACTACATCATCCGGCCCGAAGTCCGACAAACGGTGTCCTTTCGCGTCGGGAATTTGACGGACCCCAAGGTGATGATCGGCGAGCCACTGTTCGATGCCATTTTTTGTCGGAACCTGTTCATCTACCTGACCGACATCGCCCGCCGGAGTATCGTAACCACCTTCGATCGCTTGCTTTACCCGGACGGGTTAGTGTTCGCCGGGCACGCGGAACCATTGGGGTTAATCGACGGTCGTTACAAGTCTGCCGGAACCCCGCAATCGTTCGCGTTCACCCGAACAGCCGGAGCGCCGACTGCCCACGTTCCGCCACTGGCGAGTGCTTTAGCAGCAATCCCACCGCTCCCTACCACAACGATCGCAAACACACTACTGAGCAAACCCTTTCCACCGCTAAGTGGTCCTGCAATCCCCGCCCGAAGTGACGGCCCTGGTTCACCGTCGCCGTCGAGTCACGCAACGGTGAAAGCCGGCGCACCGGAAAAAAAGAAGGGCTTGTCCGGGTCGTCCACCAAGATGGCGACGTTAGGTGCGCAGTTGCTCCTGGAGAAAGCACGGGCAGCGGCCAACGCCGGGCAAGTCGCGGAAGCTACCGCTATCTGCGAACAGCTTGCCAAAGGCGGGGCCAACGCCGACACGTTTGCATTGCTCGGCGTGTTACGGGCGACAGCGGGAGAACTCGTTGCCGCCGAGCGGAATTTCACGCAGGCGTTGTATATTGACCCCGCACATTACGATTCGTTGATTCACATGATGGTCATGGCCCAAAATCGCGGTGATCTCATTGGCGCTGCCAACTATCGACGGCGGGCCGACGCCGCGTCCAAGCGGGAGGGTCGCTGATGCAAACAAAACCGACAGCCTTGCCAGTGCTGACCGACTGTTGGAACCGCATCGGGGTCAAGGGGGACGGCAGTTGCCCGGAACTGCCGAAGGTGACGCATTGCCGGAATTGCCCCGTGTTCGCGCTGGCCGGGTCGCAACTTTACGAACGGGAACCGCCGCCTGGCTACACGGAGGAGTGGACGGAACGCATCGCCCGTGCGGACATCCCCACGCCGACCGAAACAATTCCGGTCGTTCTGTTTCAAGTTGGCTCCGAGTGGTTGGCGCTGGACGTAAAATATACTGTGGAAGTCGCCCCGTTTCGCACGGTGCGGCGGGTGCCGCACCAGACCGATGAAGTGTTGACCGGGCTGGTGAATATCCGCGGGGAATTGCAACTCGCGGTGTCGTTGAAGCATTTGCTCGGTGTTTCGGAAATCGACAACCCTAAGTCGAGTCCCACGAACCAAGCGAGTCGGCGGTTACTGGTGGCCGAAAAAGATGGTGCCCGGTGGGTGTTCGTCGTGGACGCCGTTCACGACATTCACCACTTTTTGCGCGTCGATCTCGGCGGCCTGCCGGCAACGGTCTCGGCGGGTTCAAACATTTTTACACACGGCGTGTTTCGGTGGGACGATCGAGCGGTGGGTTACCTGGACCCCGATCGGCTTTTCGACGCCCTGAAGCGGAGCTTTCGATGACGGACTCGACCGACGGTGCCGTCAACCCGATGACCGCACTGTTTCGCCATGAAGTGCAACGGAACACGGTCATCCTCACCGAAGGCTTGTCCGTTCTCGCGGTGGACCCGTCGCACGACATCCTACTGGAACCGCTTGAACGGGCGGCCCAACAAATTAAAGCGGCGGCCCGCATCATTGATTTACGTCCGGCGGGGGATTTGGCCGGCGCGGTCGAAGACGTCTTTTCGGCGGTTCGGCGGAAGGCGATCACACTTTCAGGCAACCGCGTCTCGGATTTGCTCACAGCAGTCGATGTCTTCCGTAGCCTTTCCGACCACGCGATGGACCCGACCCAACCGAAGCCGGATGCGGGCTTTTTGAACAGCCTCATCATCGAGCTAAAAACCTGGGCCACCAGTAAACCCGACCCCGTTGCGGAGCCGATTGTACCCCACGCCGTTGCACCCGTTGTCCCACCTCGCGTCGCACCTGTTGTTCCCCCCCTTGTTGCATCCGTGGCAACGCCAACAGTTATCGCCCCGAAGTCAATGGACCCGCACGCGGCAACCCTGTTGGAACTGTTCCGGGAAGAGGTGCGTTCGCTGACCGGCGTGCTGACGGACGGGCTGTTGCAATTGGAAGAAGACGCCACCGATCCGCGCCGCATCGAACCGCTGATGCGGGCGGCCCACTCCATCAAGGGTGCTGCCCGGATTGTGAATTGTGGCCCCGCCGTCGATCTCGCCCACATCATGGAAGAGTTCCTGGTCACCGCGCAGAAGGGCAAGCTCCTCATCACGTCCGCCGAGATTGACCCGCTGTTGCAAGGCGTCGATTTACTCGCGCAGATGGCCGACGCCGACTTGCCGACTTGGGCGGTTGAGAACGCCCAGAAAGTCAAAGACTGTGTCGTGATTTTGGACGCACGCCTTCAGGGGAAACCACTACCTGGCGTAGTTCCCCCGCCTGTGGTTTCGCATAAACCTGTTGAGAAAACACCGACCCCGCCGGTTAGCCCGCCGCTGCCGACCACTGCCACCGTCGCGCCACCATCCGCACCTGTGAAAGTCGATACGCCGGACATGGAAGGCAAAGATCGGGTGGTCCGCATCAGTGCCCAAAGCCTGACACGGCTGCTGAGTCTGGCCGGGGAATCACTCGTCGAAGCCCGGTGGCTACAGCCGTTTGCGCGGTCACTACTGCGGTTGCGGAAACATCAGGATCACCTCGCCGATGTCCTCGAAGATTTGCACCGGGCGTTACGGTCCACCGATGTCCATGACCGGATTTCTCTTGTCACCGAGGACGCCCGCAATCGGATTGCCGACTGCCGTCAAGTGCTGGCGGAGCGGATCGACGAGTTCGAGAAACACGCCCGCCAATCGGACGACTTGAACAGCCGCCTGTACCGGGAAGTGATCGCCAGCCGGATGCGTCCTTTTGCGGACGGCACCCACGGGTTGGCCCGCATGGTTCGGGATGTCTCCAAGCAACTCAACAAAAAAATTCGCTTTGAAGTGAGCGGCCACGACACCGACGTGGACCGGGACATTCTGGATAAACTCGAAGCGCCTCTCGGGCACATGTTGCGGAACTCGCTCGACCACGGAATGGAATCGACGGAGGATCGGATCAAAGCCGGGAAGTCCGAAACCGGCACGCTGAAAATCGAAGCCCGCCACCATGCTGGGATGCTGAACATTAGCGTGACCGATGACGGGCGGGGGATTGATCTGAGTAAGCTTCGTCGCAAAGTCGTGGAACGCAAACTCACGTCGCAAGACCTTGCCTCGCGGCTCAGTGACCCGGAGTTGCTGGACTTCCTGTTCCTGCCCGGCTTTTCGACATCGGACACGGTCACGGATATTTCCGGTCGTGGCGTCGGCATGGACGCCGTGCAAGCGATGGCGCAGGCTGTGGGTGGCTCCGTGCGTGTGCATACCAAATTCGGCCACGGTACGACGATCGAATTGCAACTGCCAATTACGTTGTCTGTGGTCCGGGCGGTCCTGGTGCGCATCGCCGGTGACCCGTATGCCCTCCCGCTCAACCGCACCGATCGACTGTTGCGGCTCGCGCCATCCGCCGTTCGGAGCCTCGAAGGCAAACCGCACTTTGAAGCCGACGGTCGCCACGTGGGTCTCGTGCCCGCCCATTTAATTTTTGAACTCCCCGCCGGTGAAACGACAACCGACGAACTCGCCGTGGTGCTGATCGGTGATCGGTCGCACCAATACGGGTTGATCGTGGAAGCGTTCTTGGGCGAACAAGACCTCGTGGTGCGACCGCTCGACCCGCGCATCGGTAAGGTGCCGAACGTCGCGGCGTCGGCGTTACTCGACGACGGTTCCCCGGTCCTCATCGTGGACGTGGAAGACGTGACACGCTCCGCCGCAAGCTTGGTCCAAGACGGCAAACTGCGGCACCAACGCACCAACAAGTCAGCCGCCCGCCGGCGCAAGCGGATCCTCGTCGTCGATGACTCCGCCATTGTCCGCGAGGCCGAACGGCAGATGCTCCAAGGCCGTGGGTATGACGTTGACCTTGCCGTCGATGGAATCGACGGGTGGAACACAATCCGGACCGGGCAGTACGATCTGGTGGTAAGCGATATCGACATGCCCCGCATGACCGGACTAGAATTCGTGAAGGCCATTCGCGCCGACCCGAAGGTAAAATCCATCCCCGTCGTGATTGTGTCCTATAAAGACCGCGACGAGGACCGGGGCCGAGGGCTTGACGTGGGCGCGAACTATTACCTGACCAAGAGTAGTTTTCACGACGGCCAATTCCTGAAGGCCGTCGAAGACTTGATCGGCGGCCCGGAATCATGACGCCGGGTCAGCCCGACTCCGACACCAACTCATAGTTTCGTCATGTTGGGTTCTTAATCTGGACTACGGAATCTGTGCTGGGGATTTCCCCCGAGGGGCATGATGGCTCGCATTTTGGTTGTTGAGGATAGCCCCATCCAGGCGAAACACGCGGAGTACATCCTGCGCAACGCCGGGCATGAGGTCGAAGTCGCGGTGAACGGGGCACTCGGCTTGGCAGCCGTGCGGAACAATCTGCCCGATCTGGTGCTGACTGACATGCACATGCCGGAGATGAGCGGTCTGGAACTTGTGCAAGCATTGCGCACGGAGTTCCCCGGCCTGCCGGTCATCATGAACACCGATCGCGGCAGTGAAGAACTCGCGGTCCAGGCCTTGCGTAGCGGGGCATCGGGGTACATTCCCAAACGGAACTTGGCCAGGGATGTCGTCGAAAGTCTGGAAGAAGTTCTCTCCGTGACCTCTTCGCAAAAGAAGATGACACAGTTTTTGAACCGGATGACCGCTGCCGAGTACCGCTTCAGCCTGGAGAACGACACCGACTTGATCTCGCAGGTGGTCGGTCAAGTTGAGATCGTCATGAAGCAGATGGAACTGTTCGACGAGTCCGTGCAAATGCGAATCGGGGTGGCGGTGCATGAAGCCGCCGTGAACGCGATGGTTCACGGCAACTTGGGAATCGGCAGTGAACTCAAAGCGGGCGATTGGGATGCGTATCATTCCACCATTGCGACGCGGTCCAAACAAGAACCCTACGCGAGCCGGCGGGTGACGATCTCGATCCGCGCGACCCGCGAGCCGTATCTGGAAGTTCGAGTCAAAGATCAAGGCAAAGGGTTCGACCCCGCGAAGCTACCCGACCCGACCGACCCGGCCAACATCGAACAGGCGTGCGGACGAGGCTTACTGTTGATTCGCACCTTCTTTGATGAAGTCAGCCACAGCCCCAGTGGGAACGAAATCATCATGATCCGAAAGCGGAAGTGATCGAGAAAAACGATCACTTGTCGCCTGCCCAGTTGCCGCCAGTCCAGGTATCAGGAACATCATGCGTATTGCGATCGTGGATGATCGAATTTTGGCGTTGGAAGCCGTGCGACGGGTGGTCACGTCCGTGCCGACAAACGTCGTCATTTGGACGGCCCGAGACGGGGACGACGCCGTTCAGAAAGCCGCCAAGGAAAAGCCCGATTTGATTCTGATGGATCTCATCATGCCCGGCGTCAACGGCGCCGAAGCCACCAAGCGCATCATGTCTTCCACGCCTTGCCCCATCTTGATCGTGACATCGTCGCGGTCCGGCAATTACGGCCTGGTGTTCGACGCGCTCGGGGCGGGGGCCATCGACGCGGTCAACACCCCGAGTTTGGGTTTGGACGGTTCGTTGCAAGGTGGTCAGGAACTGTTGGATAAAATTGCCCAAGTCGGCAGGAAGATTCGGACCACTTCGCCAAGTGGAACGTTCACACCACTCTCGATGCCTGCCGTCAAGACGGGCTTGTCGCTAATTGCGATTGGAGCCTCCACGGGTGGGCCACAGGCCATTTCCGAAGTCTTGTCGCAATTCCCAAGCAACTTTTCCGGCGCGGTTTTGATCGTGCAACACCTGGGTGCGGACTTCATGACTGGGCTTGCCGAGTGGATCGGGCATAAGTCCAAAATCCCGGTGCGCGTGGCACAGTCAGGTGAGAGGCCCACCGCCGGCGTGGCGCTGTTAGCGGGCCGCAATGAACACCTCGTGCTACGGCCCGACGGAACGCTCGCGTACACCGCCTACCCCAGCGAAACACCGTTCCGCCCGAATGTGGATGTCATGTTCGAGAGTCTGGCTTCCCTCTGGACTCATCCGGGCTACGCGGTCTTGCTGACGGGGATGGGGCGAGACGGCGCCGAAGGGTTGCTCAAACTTCGCAAGGCCGCCTGGACCACCTACGCCCAGGACAAGGCCACGTCCGCCGTCTTCGGGATGCCCGATGCTGCTGCAAAACTGGGAGGTGCTATCCACGTCATGCCGCCGCCGGAAATCGGGCGAATGATCGTCGCCCAAGTGAAACGCTGAGATGAAACGTTGAGACCGATGGCCCGACTGACACCACCACCCCGCGCGACCTTCTATGACTCGTCCAGCCCCACCGACTGCCAACACCCTGCTGCAAAATGGCACGATTCGCGTGCTTCTCATTGACGATCAACCCATGATCGCGGAAGCCGTGCGGCGAATGCTTGCCACCGAACCCGGTCTTGAGTTTCACTACTGCCAAGAGCCGCAACGCGCGATCGTGATGGCCAACGAGATCAAGCCGACCGTCATTTTGCAAGACCTCGTGATGCCGGAGATTGACGGCCAGATGTTGGTCAAGTTCTTCCGGGCCAACCCCTCGACCGCCGACACGCCGATGATTGTGCTGTCCAGCAAAGAGGAAGCGGTCACCAAAGCCGAGGCGTTCGCCAACGGCGCCAACGACTACCTCGTGAAGCTCCCGGACAAGATCGAACTCCTCGCCCGCATCCGCTACCACTCCCGCGCCTACGTGAACTTGCAACAACGCAACGCCGCCTACAAGGAGATCGAGAAGGGCCGCAAGCAACTCGCGGATGAAATGGCGGCGGGCGAAAAGTACGTCCGGTCGTTGCTACCCAAGCCGTGGAAGCCGGGCGACGATCCGGACATCGACGCCGTCAATTGGTACTTCGTCCCGACCGCTGCGATGGGTGGCGACGCCCTGGGCTACCACCGCCTGGACAAAGATCATTTGGCAATGTACCTCCTGGACATCACCGGCCACGGGTTGGCGTCCGCACTTTACGGGGTGACGGTGTTGAACGTGTTGCGAACCGGCACGCTATCGAACACCGATTTCAAGAACCCCGGCGAAGTGCTATTCGGCTTGAATGAAGCGTTTCCGTGTGAAAAACACGGCGAGAAGTTCTTCACGATCTGGTACGGCGTCTACAACTGTAGCACTCGAAAGTTGACGTGGTCGGGGGCCGGGCACCCGGCCTCGTTCCTGTACACCGGCACCGGCCCGAACCGCCCGCACCCGCAACAACTCGACTCCCAAGGCCCGATGATCGGCATGATGCCCTGGCCCCACTTTGAACAGACCGAGGTGGATGTCCCGCCGAATTCCTGGCTGTACCTGTACTCCGACGGCGCCCACGAGATCCACAAAACCGACGGAACCGACTGGACCGTCCCCGAGTTCATTCAAACCTTCACCGACCTCGTCAACCACAAGCCCGACCACGTGATGCCCGAACTTCACAACCTCATCCGCGAAATGAACGGCTCCGATGTCCTCGACGACGACCTCTCGATCCTGGAAATCCGGTTCCCGTAAACTGTGAAGGCCAACCGATCCCCGGAGCAGACATGATGACCCGTCTCGTGTTCCTCGTGACACTGTTGACTGTAGTCTCAACACCAGTCCGCGCCGCCGATCCGGCAACGAAACCCAACATCCTGTTGATCCTGGCCGACGACATGGGCTTCTCGGATGCGGGCTGTTACGGCAGCGAGATCGAGACGCCACATCTGGATGCGCTGGCCAAGGGTGGGTTGCGGTTCACGCAGTTTTACAACACCGGGCGGTGCTGGCCGACGCGGGCCTCGGTGCTGACGGGGTACTACGCCCATCAAGTGCGACGTGATACCATTCCGGGCGTCAAGAGCGGCGCCCAAGGGGTGCGACCTCCGTGGGCGAAGCTCCTGCCGGAACTGCTGAAGGACTGCGGCTATCACTCCTACCATTCCGGGAAGTGGCACGTGGACGGCCTACCGCTTCAGAACGGGTTCGAGCATTCGTACAGCCTGAACGATCACGACCGCCACTTCGCCCCGAAGCAGCACACCGAAGACGACAAGGCACTACCTCCTGCCGACCCGAAGGGGGACTACTATTCCAGCACCGCGATTGCGAACCATGCCATCACGCACATCAAAGGCCACGCGGCGAAGTACCCGGCGCAACCGTTCTTTGAATTCGTTGCGTTCACCGCGCCGCACTTCCCGCTGCAAGCTCCGGCGGCGGACATTGCCAAGTACCGCAAGAAGTACCTCGCGGGGTGGGACGCCCTGCGGGACGAACGATGGAAACGGATGCGCGACCTGAAATTGGGTGACACCTTGTCGCCGATCGAGCGCGATCTCGGGCCGCCGTATGCGTTCCCCGACGCGATCCAAAAACTGGGTCCGAATGAATTGAACCGCCCGTTGGTCTGGAAGGACTTGAGCCGCGAGCAGCAAGAATTTCAAGCGAACAAGATGGCGGTTCATGCCGCGATGGTCGATCGAATGGACCAGGAAATCGGGCGGATTTTGGCGCAATTGCGAAAAGCGGAGATGCTGGATAACACCCTCGTGGTGTTCCTGTCCGACAACGGAGCCAGCGCGGAAATGATGGTCCGCGGCGATGGCCACGACATTCATGCCGAGTGCGGGACCGGCGCCACGTTCCTGAGCATCGGGCCAGGTTGGTCAAGTCTTTGCAACACCCCGTTTCGCCGACACAAAACCTGGGTCCATGAAGGTGGAATTCACACACCGTTCATCGTGAGCTGGCCCAAGGGCCTCACCACACCGGGCGAGGTGCGGCACACACCGGGGCACGTGATCGACCTCTTTCCGACGATGCTGGAACTGGCGGGCGGCAAGCCATTGGAGAAGGTCAACGGTCAACCCGTGCCGACGGCACCGGGCAAGAGCCTCGTACCCCTCTTCGCCAAGGATGACACCGTGACCCGTGATTCCATCTGGTGGCTACACGAGGGCAACCGGGCGTTGCGAGTCGGGAACTGGAAGATCGTCGCGGCAGGTAAGGACAACGCCTGGGAGCTTTACGATTTGAATGCGGATCACACGGAGATGAAGAACCTAGCCACGACACAGCCAGAGAAGTTGCGGGATCTCGTGGCAGTCTGGGAGAAGCAGCTCCAGGAATACTCGACCCAAGCGAAAAAAGACGTGCTCCCCGAATCACCGGCGAAGCCCAAGAAGTAGGCGGCTACTTTCAGGATCGCTTCGCTTGGTGGAGGGTGCGGTCGAGGGCCTCAAAGAAGAGGTCCAGTTCCCAGGGTTGGTTGTACACGCCGAACGACACGCGCAAGCTCGGCGGGGTGCGGAGGTGTTCGTGCAGGGGCTGGGCACAGTGATAGCCGGAGCGGACGCAGATTCCCCAGGCGTCGCTCAATGCCCGAGCCACCATGTGAGATAGCATGTTGGTCACGGTGAAACTGATCGGGCCGGTCGGCTGCTCCTCGGCATCGACTACACCCACTAGGCGAACGCCAGGAACTGTTAGCAACCGCTTCCGGGCCAGGGCATTGAGGTAGCGGCAGTGAGACTCGACTTGCTCCATTCCGATCGCCTGTAAATAGTCGATCGCCGCACCGAAACCGATGACCCCCTCGATGGCCGGAGTGCCCGCCTCGAATCGCCAGGGCGATAGCCGCGCCTTGGGGACTCCCGCCGCCACTTCTTCTACAACTCCACCGCCGTGAAGATACCAATCCAACTCCACGAGACGTTCCGCTTTGCCGTACAGCACACCCACGCCGCTCGGCCCGTACATTTTGTGACTGCTGAAAGCCAGGAAATCGCACCCTAACTCTAGTACATCAACCGGCAAGTGCGGCATCGATTGGGCGCCGTCTACCACGAGGATCGCGCCTACGGCGTGGACGGCCTCAGCCAAACTGGCCACGTCGGTTAGGACGCCGGTGACATTCGAGAGGTGCGAGACGGCGACGACCGAGACCCCACCGCGTGCTAACTCACGCGAGATGGCGGTGATGTCGGGGCCGCCGTCGGCGCCGGGCGGTAGGTGGGTCGTTCCGTCTCGCCCCCAGGGCAACAGGTTCGAGTGATGTTCACCCAACGAGACCACCACTCGCCCACGGCGTGGGTAACATCTCGCCACGAGGTTGATCGCCTCGGTCGTGTTACGGAGCAGGATCACCTCATGTGATTCGGCGCCGATGAGGCGGGCGATCTTGTATCGCGCGCCTTCGAACTGTTCAGTGGCTTCATCGCCTAGGAAATGAACGGCACGGTGGACGTTGGCCGTGTGCTGGGACAACACATTCGAGACGGCGTTAATCACGGATCGCGGCTTGAGCGAGGTCGCTGCGCTATCTAGGTAAATCAGCGGTCGGCCCAGGACGGACTCTCGTTCTAGAAGTGGGAAATCGGCTCGAAGTGCGGCTGCCAGGAGGGTGGCGGGACTCATAGCAACTCATCGCCGGTAGTGTGGGGAAGGACGAACCGGTACTTCCCACTGGTCTCGGGTTGAACGAACGGCACGATTCGCGCACGGATACGGTTAACTCCGCCGTGCAAGTGGGCAAAGCGTTCACGCCACGCCTCCAGGTTCGGGGTACCCCCACCGGCACGGGCGACGAACTTGGCCTCGAACGACCGGGGCGCCACCTCGTCTAGCCGAAAGTTGCTCGCCTCCGGATCGCTGAAGATGTTGTCAGCCACGTCGCTGGCCGTCAGCACGCCAGTTGGGGTTTCGAGTAGCTCTTGAACGCGCCCTAAAATTTCCAACCTCGTGGTCTGTCGCCCGCATTGGCAAGGGCCGGTGTGAAGTCGGCCCACATCGCCGACCTCGTAGCGGATCAGAGGCATCGCGGTGTTGATGAGGTCCGTCACGGCGACCCGCCCGACCACCCCAGGTTCAACCGGCTTGCCTTGGCGAAGGATCTCGACGTGATACAGATCCTCGAATATGTGCATCGCTGAGGAGTGACCGCACGCCGCCGAGATCACACCGAGTTCGCTGGTGCCATACTTCTGTACGAATCGGCAATTCAGGCCACTGGCAATCCGGTCCATCATGACCGGCGAAGCCAGACCACCATAGGGTCCAACGGCCTGGAGTCGCGTCGGAGCGTCACCACTGGCACCGAGGCGGGCACGGTGCCGATCCGCGAGCCATAACAGATAAACCGGGAAGCCACGCAGGTAGGCCGGGCGAAGTTGGGCGATCTGCTTCAAGTAGTCGTCGAGTACCTCGATCAACTGGTCGGCTGGCATGGGGTCGATCGGCGGGAGTGTGTCAAGCTGCTGGATCATTCGCCGTTCAAATCGCCCACGGAGTTCGGTGCGGGCCTCACTACTAAACAGTTTCCTCTTTTTCACGGATTGCCAGAGATAGCCCATCAAGGACGGCGGCCCGGTATTCACGATGCCGCAAACCACGTTACAGGCGTTGGGCGGTATCTCAACAATGGCGAGGCCCACTTCGGCACCGAGGGCCATCTGGAGAACCCGCAACTCGCTGCTGCGAACGTGGTCCCGTTTGCGAAAGTCGGCGACCACGGTCATGCGGTCCGTCGTTCCTGCGGTCGATTGATAGCGCCAGTCGGTTGTCTGGTTGCCAACGGTGACGCCGTCTGGAAATTGGCGCCGGAACGCGGCTTTCCGGACCATCGGCAACTGGTGGAGAAGTTCAAACACACTGTGCGAATCGGCTGGTTCCAATGGCAATCCGGCTTCAGTGAGCCTCTGCCGATGCAAGCCCGTATTCAAGGCCGCATTCCAGACCTCCGCCAATCGCTGATTGCGAAGCGCGCCCCGGCGTGTCCCGTCCCAACGGTCAAAACGAAGGGCGTCTTGGTAATAGGTCCAAAACCGCGTGCGGGTGACGCACTCCGCAAGAGGCAGGACGACACTCCGTAATACAGTTCTTGTAAGCAACGGTGTGGCCTATGCTGGAAAAAGTTTGTTGCAACCACCGTCCTCCTTGCCAATCTACCTTAGAAGGTGCAGCACATGATGCCGCTTTTCCACAGAAAAGGTTGTTGCATTACAAGAAAATTGTACTCCGAAACGGTTACACCTGCTTGGCGAGTGGCACAATCGCTGGCTTGATTCAACCTGACCGGGAAATTGAGTTGCGAAACGTCCGGAATTTGCCGGATGTTCATCCTGAGGACAATACGATAGACGTGACACCACTTGCTATCGGAATCGTTCAGAATCACAGGAGGGCAATTCATGCCCCCGAGTTGCCCTTACTGTCGGCGTGAACTTCCGGCGTCGTCAACCGCATCCCGAACTGATTGCCCCCACTGTGGTGGGGTTTTGCAAGTCGCGCTGTCTGCGGTCGCACCGATTCTCTTGCCGCCTGCGACGGTTCAAACGCACTTGGTTCGGGGAATCAAAGCGGCCAAAGCGGGGCAATACCAACTCGCAGTCAGCGAGTTGACCCAGGCGCTGCGGCTCGAACCCGATTCGGCGAAAACCCTCAACAACCGGGGTTACGCTCTCTCGGCTTGTCAGCAGTTCAGCCGTGCGATGGCGGATTTTGATCGGGCGATTGAACTGGATCCGACGTTCGCGGCGGCATGGAACAACCGGGGTCTGGCCCGGATTACTCAAGCCGATTACGCCCGTGCGATCACCGACTTTGACACGGCCCTTCAGCTCGATCCCAAGATGACGCTCGCGCACCTGAACCGGGGAATGTCACTCGCGGCGCTGGCAAATTATCCGGACGCGATTGCGGATTTCGATCACGTGGTGCAGGCTCAACCGCGTCAACCGAATGCGTATCACAATCGGGCGTTCTCGCGCACGGCTCTTGGCGAGTTCGAGACGGCTTTAGCGGATTACAGCACCGCGATTCCGCTTCGCCCGGAGTTCGCGGTCAGTTGGTACAACCGTGGTTTCGTGCAAACGCTTCTCGGGGATTACCCGGCCGCGCTCGCCGATTACAACGCGGCGATTGAGCGTGATCCGACGATGTGGCACGCCCGGTACCAGCGGGCGGATTTGCACCGAATCGGCGGGCGAATCGCTGAGGCCGTCGCCGATTTTGATGCGACGATCGTGTTGCGACCCGCGTTCATGCCGGCGTGGTTGCACCGTGGCGAGTGCCACTTGGTGACGACGCAGAACGCGGCGGCGATTGCTGATTTCACTGCGGTGATTCAACTCTCGCCGGATCAACCGATTGGGTACAAGAATCGCGGTCTGGCTCGGATGGCGTCGTCCGATGTGGGTGGGGCGATCGAAGATTTCACCGCCGCAATCCGTCGGGATACCCACTACGCCGAAGCCTATCTCCAACGCGGTCTTGCCTATCGTTTGCTCGGCGACGGGGAGAAATCGCACGCCGATTTAATCGAGGCACGTCGCCTCAATCCACACGGTGTGGATGGGATCAGCGACTTGCCGCCCTCGTGAACAGTTCGATGTGTTTGGGCACGGTCACATCTAGGGTGTAGCGTTCCTGGATGCGTTGCATGGCAGCTTCACCGAGGTGGCGGTGGGCAATAGGGTCGTTCAGGACGCGCTCGGCGTTTTGGACCATGCCATCAATATCGAAGAAATCCGTTAGCAGGCCGTGGCGTTCGTGCTCGATCACTTCTTGGACGGGCGGGGTGTTCGAGGCGAGCAAGGTGGCACCGCACGCCATTGCATTGAGCAGCGACCAACTCAGCACGAACGGCACCGTCAGGTACACGTGTAAATCGCTGATGCTGAACAGTTCCGCGAGGTGCTCGGGGGGCATCGGCTTCAGGAACACGAACTTCGACAGGTCGTAGTTGTCTTGGGCCATCACCCATTCTTTGAAGGTTTTTCCACCCGTCCGGTTGAGATCGCTGCCGTAACACACACGGTCCGAACCCGCGACCAGGAAGCGGACTTTCGGGCGGCGTTGGTAGAGCGCCTTGGCGAACCGCATGAAGATGTCGAACCCGCGCATCGCTTCAAACCCACGGGCCGCATACGTGACGAGTTCAATGTCGTCCGGCACAACAACCCGACCCACCTGCCGGGGACGAGCAGCGGGACGGCGGTACCAAATGCTGGTGTCGATGCCGTCAAAGTTTACTTCGATCTTGTCGCGGAAATTGGGCGGGAAGCGATCGCGTTGCCAGTGCGTCGGGCTAAGTCCGACCGTGGCCGCGTGCAGATCGAGCAACAACGGCGCGTTGCGAAACCGGGCGCGGGTGCGCTCCTCGGCGGTCGGCGTTTGGTCCGGTCGGAAGTCCATGTCGGCGCCGACCGTGTGGTAAAAGTATTCCAGGTACGCCACGGTCGGGCAGCCGTAAAGCTCTTGCAACGGCACCGCCGACACGAACCCCGAATGCGCCACAATCAGATCCGGGCGGATGTCCGGACGCGCCGCAAGAACCTCGGCAGCCGCACTCGATTGGTGGGCAATGTTTTCAAAGCCACGGGTGTAAAAGTGCGTGTTTTTGGTGGCGCCCCCTTCGTTCTTATAGCGAATGCACTCGACGCCCGGAATCGTCTCCGTGCCGCCGCGATGGCAGAACGAAATTTTCCAGTCCGTGACCGTCAGCAGCCGACGCATCAACGCACCGAACTGGCCGGGGAAGTTCTGGTGCAGGAAGAGAATGTGCATTTCTTAGAAAGTACCAGAGTGGAGTGTGTGAGAGTAGAGAGTAATCAAAACAGAGACTTCTGACCCCTAATTCTGACTCTCCACTCTCACACACTCCACGCTCACACACTCTTAGTAATCCGTGTCGCGGACGATCTCGTTGCCCGCTGCATCCACGACGATGTCGATTGCGCCGCCGTTGTCGTTGATGGTGTTCGCAAAGAACCAATCCTGACCGCTGCTGCCGATGAGGGTGTCTACGTCGTTGTCGTTGAAGACGGTCTGCGTGGCGCCGTCATCGCCGATGAGTTTAACGCCCCCGGCGGCCCCGAAGCCGGTCGTCAGGTTGTTGACGCGGCTGGTGTAACTGCCGCTGCTAGTCCATTCGGCCATGATGTTGTTGAGCGCAACATCGTTGTTATCGAACGACGTGTAGCCCGCGATGAGGATGTCATCTTGGGCATTGCCGTTGATCCGATCCGCCCCGAAGCCGCCGATGAGCAGGTCGCGGCCGTCGCCGCCGACGAGCAGGTCGTCGCCGTCGCCGCCGATCAAGATGTCGTTGCCCGCCCCCCCGTCCAACGTGTCGTTGCCAGCCCCGGCCCGGATGAGGTCGTCGCCGTCGCCGCCGTACAGCGTGTCACTGCCACTGCCCGCAGTGATGGTGTCGTTGCCGCTACCACCATCGACCCAGTTGTTGCCGTCACCGGCGTTGATGACATCGTTCCCGTCACCGCCGTAGATGGTGTCGTTGCCGGACCCAGCCGTGATGGTGTCGTTGCCGTCGCCACCGTTAATGTAGTTGTTGCCATCGCCCGCGTTGATGAGGTCGTTGCCAGAACCGCCATCAATCGTGTCATTCCCTGACCCGGCTGTGATGGTGTCGTTACCATCGCCGCCTTTAACCGAGTTATTGCCGTCACCGGCATTAATCACGTCGTTGCCGTCGCCGCCGTCAATCGTGTCGTTGCCGCTGCCAGCCGTGATGGTGTCATTGCCAGCACCGCCGTCCACGCTGTTGTTACCACTGCCGGCGTCGATGACATCGTTGCCAGCACCGCCGTCAATCGTGTCGTTGCCATCGCCACCATAAATCACATCGTTGCCATCGCCACCCTCAATCACGTCATTGCCGAGGCCACCGTAGATGGTGTTGTTGCCGCCGCCGCCTTCAATGGTGTCGTTGCCCGCACCGCCGTCAATCATCGCCGGCAAAGTGATGTCTTCATCAATGCTGATTTCGTCGTTACCGCCGTTGCCATAGACTTCGATCTTCTGGACCAAGCGGAATTCCTGCTTGACATCGTTGATCTCCACCACGATGGTATCGGGGTGCCCGTCCTTTAACTCCAGTTGAATTTCATCGGAAGCATCACTACCGCCGACGGCGAGTGTGGTGATGCCGCCGCTGGTTTGCAACGCCGCCACGAGAATCGGGATGACGGTCGTTGCCGCCGGGCTAATCGCACCGTACTGATCGACCGCAAGCACGCTGACCGTGAAGTTGCCGAGTGTCATGTACGTGTGGGTGAGTGGCGTGTTGATGTTGTTCGCGGTGCGGGTGACCACTTGCACCGGCGACCCGTCACCCCAGTTGACGCGGTACTCGAAGCCGGCGGCCACGTCGCCGATGTAATCGGTTGCGGAGAGGGTGAACGTGCGAACTTGGCCCCGCACGCCGTTGGCCGGGCCGACCACGGATGCGACGGGTGGCAGGTTCGACACGACCGGGAACGACTTCGTGTCCGTGCCGCCGTTGTCGTCGGTCACTCGGACTTGCAGCGTGAAGTTGCCAGCCGTGGCGTAGGTGTGGCTCAACGCAATCTGCTTCGTGGCATTGATTGCAATCGGCTGCCACCCGCCGCCGTCGCCGTAATTCACTTCGGCGGTCCACGTGTCGGCCCCCGGATCGGTGAAGGTGACCGTGCGGCTGAACGGTACGCCCGGCTGCACTGTGGCCACGCTACCGACGGTGAGCGTCGGGGCCACGTTCAACACGTTCACTTGCACGGTCTTCGTCACACTTGCACCGTCGGAATCGGTGACGGTGAACGTGACCGTGTATTGGTCGTCGTCCGTGACGGTATAGCTCAAGCCGGTGGTAGTTGAAGTGTGCGGCGTTTTGTCAAACGCACCCAGCGCGGTCCACAGGTAGGTCAGCGTGTCTTGGCCGACGTCGCTGCCGGTGCCCGTCAGGTTCAGCACGCTGCCTTCGTTGATGGTCACAACGAGTGGCCCGTTGATCGTCGCCGTCGGCGGGGCGTTGAACACGGTGAAGCTTGTGAGGTAATCCGTGAATCCGCCGTCCTTGTCGATGACGCGGGCTTTCACCGTGCGGGTCAACAGGCCGTCGTTGACGTACACGGCTGGCAACACGGGTGACGCATTCGTCACGGACCCGGCGTAGGTTCCGGTGCCGAGATCCCAGATGCCGTCGTTGTTGAAGTCGTAAGCGAAACGCAGCGAAGTCGCATCCACGGCACTCACGTCCGTCGCAGTGGTGAAGTTCACGGCTGCCACACCGACGGTGCCTTCGGTCACGTCCCCGGCGTTCGACAGGGTTGCCGTCGGGGCTACGTTGAGCACCACGACGGGCAACGTCTTTTCATCGCTGCCGCCGTCGCCGTCGTTGACCCGCACCGTCACGGTGTAGTTGCCGTTATCCCCGTAGACGTGCGAAAGCTGATACTTGTGATTGGTGCCGAGGACAACGGGTAGCCACCCGCTACCGTCGCCGTAGTTCACGGTCACGGTCAAGGTGTCCAGACCCGGATCGGTCACCGTGCCGCCGCCCGTCCAGGTTCCGGCCTCGAACAGTGTGGCCAATCCGGTGAGCGCGAGGGTCGGGGCGACGTTGTTCGCCGTGATGGCGAACGTCCGCTCCGCCACTTGGCCGTCGGCGTTCGTAACAATGACTTTGACGCTGAACGCGCCTTGGTTGGTCGGGATGAACGTGAACTTGCCCGTGTTCGGATCAATACTCGCCCCGTTCGGGAACAAACCCGTGGCGGCGGGCGCCAGGGAGTACGCCAAGCGATCGCCGGTCGCGGTCGTGGAACCGGCCGCGGTGAACGTCAGCGTTTGCCCTTCGTTCACGGTCATCGCCGCGATCGGGGCGAGCGTCGGCACCGTGAAGGTGCTGAGGGTGAGTTCGATGCTGGTCAATATGGCGTTGACGCCCGCGAACCCGACTTTGTCGAAGAGGTCGTCGCCCAGGCCGCCGTCGATGGTATCCACGTCGCCCGCTGCAATCGCCCCGACGCGGAACGTGTCGTTCGCCGTCGTGCCGTACATGTAGTCCGACCCGGCGCCGCCGACGATCGTGTCACCCAAGCCCAGCGGCTGGAGGTTCGGCGTGCGCGGGCCGAACCGCGTCACGAACAGTTCGTACCGGCCCGTGTCGGTCGGCGTCTTGCTCGTCACTTCGATGTAAAACAGCCCGCTCGTTGGTAACCGCAGGTCGAAGACGTTCGCGTCGGCAGTCTCGAATTCGTTGTCGCTCTCGTAGAGAAGGTTGCCGTTCGCGTCGTAAACCCGCAACACGCCGTCAATCGGGTTCGACAGCGATGGCCGAATCGACGATGAAATGAGTTCGATGTTAATGATGTCGCCCGCCGTGCCGTAGAAGGAGTAGACGTCCTTTTCGGCCAGACCCGCGACGGCGTCGAGGTTGCCACTCACGGAAAGCGCGGACACGTTCATCCAGTCGAAGTTCTGGCCCGCAGCAGGCACGTAGCCCGCTTCGCGTGCGCCGATGGTGTTGAACACGTTCAACGCCGGGAGGACGCCGAACGCGGTCGCCGTGCTGAAAGTGCCGTGCGAGCCGGCAACGGGGCTGGCTTCCCGGATCGCCGTGCCGGTGTCGGCGAAGGACAGCTTGATGAGTTCGCGTTCGCCGAAGTAGGTGTTTTGTGTAGCATCGGACAGCTTCGTCCCCACCGACAACGGGCTGGCCAGAATGTGCAACGGCGTGTAGACGGCGTTGAACAGCCCGGTGTAGGTCGGCGTGATCTGGGCGAGGTACGCGGCACCGACGTGCTCGTACAAGCCGGACCCGATCGGCCCGAATGCGTCACCGTGCCGCAAGCCCGCCATGTGGCCGAGTTCGTGGGCGGCAATCGTGCTGGAGAGCGCGATGAAGTTGGCGACCGTCTTGGGGGGTTGAGTCGTGCCACCAAGCAAGTCGTTGACGTTGATCGTGCCTCGGCCGTCGCGGATCAAGTTGCGGAAGTCGATTTCATTCGACTCGCCGCCGATACCGCCACCCGGACCGTCGTTGAACACAAGTGTGACAAACTCGCGGCCACTGTTGGCCGTCCACGCCTGAGCGTCCGCGAGGTTCATCGTGAAGCGGTAATCGAGTCCGGTAAAGATCGTGTTCAACCGCGCGATAATCGCATCCGCGGCGGAGACACCGACAGTCGCGGATGCCGTGTTGAGGTAATCGAAATCGCCACGGGGCAGTTCGGTGCCGGTAGCGAAATCGAGGAACACCACTTGGGTCAGGCCGCCATAGAGGTTGTCGTTGCCGCTGCGGCCGTCAATGTAGTCCGCGCCACCCGCCCCGTGGATCGCGTTGGGCCGCGCGTTGCCGAACAGTCGATCGGCGTAACCCGTGCCGACGATGTTTTCGACGCCCATGCCGTCACTGAGTTGAACCCCGCCGAAGGTACCGAACGATTGGGCACTGGTGACGGCCAAGTCGAGTTGGATCGGGGCCAGGAAGCCGCTGAAGTCGAGCGTGTCACTGCCCGCATCGGCAGCCGTTTCCACGACACGATCCGTGCCAGCGTTGGAACCAGCGAAGTAGTAGACATCGTCGCCAGCCGCACCAGTCAGCGTGTCGTTGCCACCTAACCCGGCGATTTGGTTGTCACGGCTGTTGCCCGTCAGCGTGTCAGCGAAGTTAGAACCGACGATGTTTTCCAGGCCCGTCGAACTGGAAAGTTGAATCTTCGATGACCCGTCGTAGGTTTGCACGGCGGTCGAACTGAGATCGACCGTGACCGCTAACCCCCGACCGCTGAAGTCGAGGGTATCGACGTCGAGATTGGCCGCTTCGACGACCACGTCGGACTCAACGCTGGTGCCGTAGAAAGCATACCAATCGTTGCCGGTACCACCGATGAGCGAGTCGTCACCCAGACCGCCGACGAGGGTATCGTTCCCGCCCAGGCCGTAAATGGTGTCGTTGCCGCCCAGGCCGTAAATCTGGTTGTCGTTTTCATTGCCGATGAGCAGGTCGCTCGCGGACGTGCCGTAGATGCCCTCGAAGCTACCAAAGAGCCAGATGGTCACACCGTTCACAATCTGCTTGCCGATGGTCGGATCGAGTTCGCTACCAATGAGACCGAGGTTGAACGTTGCCGCCGTGGTGAACGCGGAGAAGTCCACGAAGTCATCGCCCCGGCTCGGCTGATCGAGGTTCGAGGAATCCAGGTTGATGAGTTCCTTGAGCTTGACGTTGCCGCTGCCGGTATTCAAGAAGATGTAGTTATCGTTGCCGTCGTCGCCGTAAGCCACGACATCCACACCGCGACCCAGCAACAGGTAGTCGTCGCCGCGACCGCCACTGACGGTGATGCCGACGGGTTGATCGGCGGTGATGATGTCGTTACCGGAGTCGCCAAACAGCACGATGTTGCTGGCCGCCGGGTTGTTCGCGGTGATGACGTCGTTGCCGGAGCCGCCGTTCACGGTCAGGTTCGTGCCACCCGATACCGTGACGGAATCGTTGCCGGACCCGCCAAGCACTTTAATGAACAGCCCACCCGACACACTGACGGCGTCGTTGCCACTTCCCCCGAAGACTGTGACCTGATCGCCACCGCTGACCGTGATGGCGTCGTCACCGCTGCCCCCATCGGCGGAAATCTGGGTGCCCTGCAGCACCTGGATTTTGTCGTTGCCTTCCGACCCCAACACTTCGACGCGGCCGGTAACCGTGTTCACCAGGACGTCATCGTTGTTCAGGCCGCCGAAGACGGTGATGAGGTCGCCGCCGGTGACCGTGAAGTGATCGTCACCCTGATCGCCAACGACGATCACGTTCGTTCCACCGCCGACGGCCACGTTGTCGTCGCCTTCGCCGCCGAACGCCGTGACGAGATCGCCGCCCGTGATCGAAAAATTGTCGTTGTCCAAGCCGCCACCGATCAGGATTTTGCTGCCCCCCGTGATCGTGAAATTGTCTTCGCCAATGCCGCCGACCGCCGTGATGAGGGTGCCGCCTGCCACCGAAACCTTATCCTTGCCGTTCCAACCCGAGACGAGAACCTCCGTCGCAGTTCCGGTCACGGTGGCAGCGTCATCGCCCTCCCCGCCGTACACCGAGATGTGATCGCCGCCGCTGATTGTCACGAGATCGTTGCCGCCGTCACCGAGCAGGATCAGGTTCGTGCCGCCGGTGACCAAAATTTTGTCGTTACCTTCGCCAGCAGCAAGCAACAGGTTCGTGCCGCCACTGATCGTGACACTGTCGTCCGCATCGCCGGTGAAGACCGTGACGAGGTTGCCGCCACCAATCGACACCGCGTCCTTGCCGCCACCCGTCGAGATCAGCACATTGTTTGAGGCGCCGTTCACGGTGACATTATCAACACCGACATCGCCGAACACGCGAATCAGTTCGCCGCCACTAATCGACACGTTGTTGACGCCGCCGCCGGTCGAGATGATGACATCCTTGGCCCCGACGCCGACGGTCACGTTCTCATCCCCCTCGCCGCCGAACACCCGAATCAGTTCGCCACCTGTAATCAGCACGCCATTGACGCCGCCGCCCGTCGAGATGGTGACATCCTTGGCCGTCCCACCGACAGTGACGTTCTCACTGTCTTCGCCGCCGAACACGCGGATCAGGTTCCCGCCCGTGATCGACACGTTCATTAAACCACCTGGTAGCGATGGCAGAAACTGCTGGTTGCCGCCGATCACGTCAACGTTCGTGGCCGTGCCACCGATGGTGACGTTCGTGTCGCCGCTTTCGCCACCGAACACCCGGACCATGTCGCCACCAGTGACCGTGACGTTGTCGCTGCCCTTGCCACCATCGAACGAGACGTTGCTACCGCCATCGACCGTGACGTTGTCGTCGCCTGCACCGCCGAACACCGTGATGTTGCTCGTGTTGATCGAGATCTTGTCGCCGAGGTTCGTTCCCACGACGCCTTCAAAGCTGCCCACTAGGGAAAGCTTGCTGGTCGTGTTGCCCGCAAACGGGAATTGGTACGCGGGGTTGCCGTCGAACCGGACCGCGACACCGCTTGTGGTGATGCCGGAGAAATCGACCGTGTCGATACTGCCTGCGCCGGCAACGATTTGGACTTCACTGAAGTGAACCATGTAGCGATTGGTACCCGATCCGCCGAACATCGTGTCACTGCCGCCGCCGATGAACAGGTTGTTACCCTTGCCACCCGTGAGGGTGTTTTTGCCCGTTCCGGCGATCAAAACGTTGTCGCCGTCGCCGCCGGCGATCACGTCGTCGCCGTCGCCGCCGTCCAGAATCATCGGGGTTGTAATACCAGGGGCCACGCTAATGGTGTCGTTGCCCGCCAACCCTTGATAGATGACCGCGTCCACGCCCGCGACATCCGCTGCGGTAATCACCCGCGTGTCGTCGCCCGCCGTGCCGACGAGCGAGGCGATCCGAATCGTGCTGCTCCCGTTGTCTTCGTCACCGGCGGTCCATTCGATTGTGTAACGTTTCCCGATTACGGGCGTGTAGCTGAGTGTGTACTCGCTGCCGCTGTCAACCTGAACATTGTCCGCGAAGAGTTTCCACGTTGCCGCCACCGTCTTCGTGTCCGCAGGAACGTCACGCCAATCCAGAGCGAGAGAAACCTTGCCCGCGACCGGCGCTCCGGACCGGATGCTCAACGTCGGGTTCGCATTTAACACAGTTAACGGGGCGGTCGAAACGCTGGCCGGCAGACCTTCATCGTCGGTTACGGTTACGGACGCGGTGTAGCTGCCGTTGTCGGGTGGAACGAACTTGAAGACGCTCGGGTTCGCCGGGTCGGCCCCGTAACTGACGCCGTTGATTTTCCACGCATACGAGTGCGTGTCGGCGGTGCCGGGGTCGTGTGGTGCTGCGGTGAAGAGGATCGGGACGCCTTCGATGTACGGCCCTGCCGACACCGTGATTGTCGGCAGCGGAGGCACGTTGAACGCTTTGAAGGATTGCGTGCGAATGCCGGTCTTGCCGGTCGGCAACGTGACCTGGAGCGTGACTTCGTACTTCCCGTTGTCGTTGGGCTTTAACGGGAAGTCCAACGGTACCGCAACGAACCCGTTCGGGTTGGCCAACGTCCGGCTCGACGCGGTGAGGTACGGCATGCCGTCCCTCGTCACCGTCCAATCGTAGCGGTACGACCCCGCCGTGACCGCTGCCGAGAGGTTCAGTGCGGTGCCTTCGGCGACGGGCGCCGTAGGGAAGCCGTTGATGCCGAGGGTAATGGTGCCGGCTGTCACCACAAAGAACTGTGACGCCGTCGCCGACGCACTCGAGTTGTCCGTCACCGTCAGCGAAACCTGATACTGCCCGACGATCCCCGGCGTGAAGGTAAAGTTCTGACTGATCCCGCCGTACTGCACAGTGCTACCAAGTATCGTCGCCGTCCACTGGTACGACAACGTGTCCGCACTGCCAGGGTAGGCGGCCTTCGAGATGAACGTGATCGGCGCACCGGCCAGGACAGGCAAAGTCGGTGCGACAATGCTCACGACCGGGGCCGTATTGCCGGGTGTCACAAAGACCGGAGCGGCGTCCGTCGTCAACCCGGAAGTCAGCGACCGCACCCGCAGATCAATGCGGTAGCTGCCCTGGTCGTTCGGCACGAACTGGACGGCCCCGGCGGTCGGCGTTGTGATTGGGGTGTACGCCACGCCGTTCTTCGTCACCTTCCACTCGAACACGAGGTCTTCGCCGTTGACGATTTGGCTCACGTCGGCTCGCGCCTGCACCGGGTCGCCTTCGTTGCCACTGGTGATGAGCGTGATCGACGCCAAGGGGCTGGCCCCGCGCGATTCGACCAACCGCTCCACGACGGCCACCCCGCCGTCGTGGTCGTCGGCGGTCAAACGCAGGCGATAGAACCCGTTGAGGGTCGGCGTGAAGCTGAAGTTGTCCCCGGTGCCGCTGGAAAGCGGGAGGCCGATTGCCGGCCCGAACCAGACTTGCCACACGAACGTGACCACGTCGGCGGTGCCGGGGTCGTTGCCGACCGCTTGGGCAACCACCACCGAACCGGCTTGCACCTGATCCGTGGTTAGCCGTAGTTCGGGTCGGGGTGGCGCGTTGGACACAACAATTGAAGCCGGGCCGGCGGTACTGGTCCCGCCGATGCCGGTGGTGATCGTCACTTGGACGATGTACGTGGCGTTGTTGTCCGGAATGAACGTCATCCCGGCTTCGACTGGCGTGAATGACCCGACGCTGTCCGCGTAAGGCACGCCATCCTTAAGAATCGACCACCGGTACGAAAGCCCGGTCGTATCTTGGACCGTGAACGCGGTGAGTGTGAGCGGCTTGCCTTCGACGGACTTCAGGTCGAACGGTAGCCCGCGAATGATCGCGCCGACCGCCGGTGTGCCGACCGCCAACCCGGACGTGCTGCCGGTATCAACGCGGGTGGCCGTGGCCGTGATGATGGCGCCGAACGGCATCGTGCCGGGGAAGAGCGAATCAATGCTGACGAAGCCGACGCCGTTCGCCAAGTAGGTCGTGTTCCCGAGGTAGATCTTCGCAGTCCCGCTGACGTCCGTGACGTAAAAGTCCACGAGGTACGACTTGCCCGCCACCCCCTGGAACCCGCCAAAGATCTCAGCGCTGTTGCCCCCCAACGCCGCCGTCAGCGCCGGCGTGTTCGGGTTGTTGCTATCGTTGATGATGCTGGTTAGCCCGCCGTTGCTGTAGACGCGGTTGAAGCGAATCGTGTTGCCACTGACGGTCGCGTCGAGATAGATGCCCTTGCCGTTGAACGCGACGAGGTTACCGAGGTTGAGGTTCGTGTCGAGAAGCTTGCCGCCGATGATGTTGCCCGAGGCCCCGCTGGTGATCGACACGCCATCGCCGGAGTTGCCCAGGGCGGCCGTGCCCGTCGCGTTGGTACCGATGTAGTTGCCGAGAACGGTGTTGCCCGTGGTGCCACTGCCTTCGATCCGCACGCCATCGAGGGTGTTCCCGCTGATGATGTTCCGCGCCCCGACGCTTGCTCCGCCGACCGTCACCCCCGTGGCCCCGAGCTGGAGTTGCACGCCGACGCTGTTGCCCAGGGCGGCGGTGCCAGCCACGTTCGTGCCAATGTAGTTCCCGTGAATCACGGTGCCAGCCGACGCGGAACCCTGGACGAGCAGCCCGCGACCGGCGTTCCCACTAATCACGTTCCGGGCGGCGGCAACCAGCCCGCCGATGGTGGTGTTCGTGGAGTTTGCGATCAAAACACCGATGAAGCCGTTGGCGATCGCCAGCGTACCCGCAACGTTGGTGCCGATGTAATTGCCGGCGATGGTCTGGTTGGTACTATCGCCCACTAGGATCCCGAGGGAGGTGTTTCCCGAGATGATGTTGCGTTCGCTGGCGTCGTTCGTTCCGTCGGCGTCGCTGCCAATCAGGTTGGCACCATCGACTAGCCGAACTTGGATCCCGTAAAAGTTGGCCAAGGCCGCAGACCCGGCCAGGTTAGTCCCGATCCAGTTGCCTTGCACTTTGTTGCCGGACGTTCCGGCATCCTCGAGGTAGACGCCGACCCCGGTATTGCCGGAAATCAGATTCCCGGCTCCCGCTGCCCCACCGCCGACTGTGTTGGACGCCGCCGCCTGAATCACCACGCCATAGAGGTTCCCCAGGCTCGCGGTGCCGCTGGCGTTCGTGCCGATGATGTTACCCTGGACGCGGTTACTATCGGAGCCGGTTCCAGAAATGCTAACCCCATCGATGTTGCCGCTGATGACGTTGCCGGCTCCCGTGCCGGGAATGGCAGTCAGGCCGCCGATGGTGTTGTTGCGGGCTCCAGAGATAATGTTGACGCCAACGCCGGTGTTGCCCAGCGCGGCGGTGCCGTCGGCGGTGGTGCCGATGTAGTTGCCGGCGACGGTGTTGTTCGAGGTGCCCAGGCCGGATATTTGGACGCCGTAGCCGGCGTTGCCGGAAATGACGTTTCGCTCGCTGGCGTCGTTGACGCCGTCGGCGTTGGTGCCGATGCGCGTCTGGGTAGCGCCGGTTAAGATGGCGATGTTGCCACCCGCAAGGGCGACGGTACCGGCCGCGTTGGTGCCCAGGTAGTTCCCGGCGACGATCGTCTGCTGCCCGAAGGTGAAAACGCCATTGGCGTTCCCGGCGATGACGTTCCGCTCCAGGCTGTCGCTCGTGCCGTCGGCGTTGGTCCCGATGCGCGTGCCGGTCACGTTGCTGTCGAAGATGTAGACCCCAGTGACGGTGTTGCCGAGCGCGGCGGTGCCGGTGGCGTTCGTGCCGATGAAGTTGCCGGCAATGACCGTGTTGTTGCCGCCGGACTGGATGAAGATGCCGTACTGGTTGCCGGAGATGAGGTTGCCTTCGCCCGCGTCGTTGGACCCATCGCCGTTGCTGCCGATGGTGTTGGCCGAACCGAAGATGTGGACGCCGAAGCTGGCGTTGCCCCGAGCGAGCGTGCCGGTGGCGTCCGTACCGATGCGGTTGCCGGCAACGAGGTTGTTGGTGGAACCCGTGACGAGGGTGACGCCAACGACGTTGGCGGAGATGACGTTGCCCGCGCCCGCCGCGCCACCACCGATGGTGTTCCCGCTGGCACTGCCGTCGATCCGCACGCCACTGCTGATGTTGCCCAGAGCCGTGGTGCCGTCGGCGGCCAGGCCGATGGTGTTGCCCGCGATGTTGTTGTTCGTGGTGCCGACGCCAGTGATGTTGACGCCATCGCCCGTGTTCCCGCTGATGATGTTCCGCGCCCCGGCGGCCGTGCCGCCGACCGTCACGCCGCTCGCGCTGTCGGTGATCTCGATGCCAGTGCCGTTGGCTAGGGCGGACAGGCCGTCGAGCTTCGTGCCGATGCGGTTCCCTTGAATGAGGACGTTGGTCGGCGACCCGCCGGCGTTGCTGTCGATCCGGATGCCGACCGTGTTCCCGGAGATCAGGTTCATCGCCCCGCCGGTCGTCCCACCAATCAGCGTGTTCTTCGCGCTTGATGAGACGCGGATGCCGAACGTGGTCGCGCCGATGTCCTGGGTGCCGGTCTTGTCCGTGCCGATACGGTTGCCCTGAATGGTCGTGCCGTCCGAACCCACAGCGAACACTTGGATGCCCACGAACGCCCCCGCAATCAGGTTCCCTTCGTTCACCCCGCTACCACCGATTTGCAAGCCCGTGGCCGAGCCGACAACGATCCCAGTATTTCCACCGGCGATGAGCGACGTGCCGGTGATGTCCGTGCCGACGTAGTTGCCCTGGATCACCACGCCGGTGGAGGCGTTCGCCCCGTTGCCGATGGCGATGTCGCCGTTCGGGTTGCCCGCAATCACGTTGCGGGTGCCCCCCGCCACGGCGGTGATGTCCGACGGCCCACCCACCAAGGTGTTGTTGGAACCCAGCAGGATTTGCAACCCCGGCCCACTGCCCGCGTTGAACAAGCCGTTGCCGATGGCGGTATCACCGGCCGCGTTCAAGCCGATGTTGTTCCCCTGAACTTTGTTGCCGGTCGAGTTGCTTTGGATCAACACGCCTTGGCCGAGGTTCCCCGAGATCAGGTTGCCCAAGCCGGTACCCGGCGTCGTGGTGCTCCCGCCGATGAAGTTGCCATTCGCCCCAAGGTCAAGTACGACCCCTTGACCCAAGTTGCTGATCTTGGCTGAGCCGGCCGGGTTGGTGCCGATGAAGTTGCCGTACACCTTGTTTCCGACAGCACCCAGGCCGAGGATGTCGATACCGCTGCGGGCATTGCCGGAGATGACGTTGCGTTCGCCGACGGTCGCCCCGCCGATGGTGTTGTTGGGTGCATTGAACACAACCACGCCAAAGTTGTTCGCCCCACCCGGCAGCCCCGCCAAGCCCGCCGCGTTCAAACCGATGTAGTTCGCGGAGATCACGTTGCCCGAAGTTGTGGCGCCGTCGATCCGTACATTTTCATCAGTATTCCCGCTGATGATGTTGCGTGCCGTAGCGGTCGTACCACCGATGGTGGTGCCCGACGTGCCGCCAAAGATCAGGACACCAGTGCCGTTGCCGAAGGCCGCCGTGCCCGCAGTGTCGGTGCCGATGAAGTTACCCTCGATGCGGTTGCCAGTGCCGGCCGCAAACGCGAGTGCCACGCCGAAGGCGTTGCCGCTCAGCACGTTGCGGGCGCCGACGGCCGTTCCGCCGATCAGCGCGTTGGCGGCTCCGTCGCCGATCAGCACGCCTGACCGGTCGTTGCCGAGGGCGGCGTTCCCGTTTGCCGTCAAGCCGATGATGTTGCCCTGGATCGTGGTTCCGTCCGTGCCCGCGCCGCCGATACTGACGCCGATCCAGGCGTTGCCGCTGATGACGTTGCCCTGTCCCACAGTCGTCCCGCCGATCTTCGTGTTGGTCACGCCCAGTCGAATGCTGACGCCGGCGGCCGAGTACACGGAATTTCCCTGATTCAACGCATTGGTGCCGTTCGATAACGCGGCCTTGCCCGAGGTGTTGGTGCCGATGAAGTTACCGTACACGGCATTCGCGTTCGTCCCCGTTCCGGACACCAGCATCCCGTAATCGCTATTCCCCGAGATGACGTTCCGCGCCCCGGCGGTCGTGCCGCCGATGGTGTTGTTCGTGGAACCGTCCTGGATCGAGACGCCGGTGACGTTCGGTACGGCCCCGTTGCCGGTGAAGTTCGTGCCGATGAAGTTGCCAAGCACCACGTTATTCGATGTCCCAACCCCTGCGATCAACACGCCGGTGCTCGTGTTCCCGCTGATGACGTTGCCCGCCCCGACGACAGCACCGCCAATGGTGTTGAGCGTCCCGACGACCGAGACACCGTTGGCGTTCGGGCGGGCGAAGGCGCCGGTTGCGTCCGTGCCGATGTAGTTGCCCGCGATGATGGCGGACGTGGAACTCATGATGATCCCGGTGTTCGAGTTGCCCGAGATGACGTTTCGCTCGTCCGTGTCGGCGATGCCGTCGGCGTTGGTCCCGACCCGCGACCCCAAGCCCGTCACCTGGACGCCGAACTGCTGGGTGCCAGCCGACTTTCCGTCCGGCTTCAGGCCGATCCAGTTCCCGGCGACCACGTTCGCCCCGTCGAGGACCACGCCGCGATCGCTGTTGCCGCTGATGTAGTTTCGCTCATTGGCATTGAAGGCATCGACCGACCCGTCCGTGCCGATGATGTTGCCGCCGGTGGATTGGAGGAACACGCCATCGAAGTTCGGCACGGCGCCAGTGCCCGCCGCATTCAGCCCGATGAGATTGCCCGCGATGCGGTTGCCGTCGGCGGAGATTATCAACACGCCAGCGCTCGTGTTGCCGCTAATCACGTTCCCTTCGCCTGAGTCCGTGACGCCGTTCCCGTCCGTGCCGATGAAGTTGCCGGTCGCATTGCCGGTGAGGAAGACGCCGTCGTTGTTGGCGAGCTTGCCCGTCCCCGCCGCGTCCGTGCCGATGTAGTTCCCGTAAACGCGGTTGCCGGTCGTCCCCGCCCCGGAGATCTGCACGCCTTCAGTTAAGTTGCCGCTGACTACGTTGCGTGCTGCGGCTGTGGTGCCGCCGATGGTGTTGTTAGTGGCCCCGGCATCGATCAGGATGCCGCTACTCAAGTTCCCCAAGGCAGCCGCACCCGTCCCGTCCGTTCCGATGAAGTTGCCGGCGATGACCGTGCCGGTGACTCCCCTGACGATGATCCCCACCCCGTTACCCGCGATGACGTTCCGTTCCAAGGCGTCCGACTGGCCGTTGGCGTCGGTGCCGATGCGGTTCCCGTTCGCGGAGGCGACGATGTAGATGCCGGCCTGCGTGTTTCCTTTCGCCGTAAATCCATCCGGGGTGGTGCCGATCAAGTTGCCGGCGATCACGTTGTTGTTCGAGGAGAATGAAAGATACACTCCGATGCCACTGGCAGCGTCGTGGCCGGAAATGACATTCCCTTCGGTCGCGTCGTTGATGCCGTCGCCGTCGGTGCCGATGAAGTTGTTGCTGGAGCCGTTGTCGAGGAAAACTCCGGAGAACTGCGTGCCGAGGCTGCCGACCGGACTGTAGCCGATGTAGTTGCCTTGCACGCGGTTGCCGCTGGAGTTCCGTAAATAGACGTTGGTGGCCGAGTTCCCGGCGATGATGTTGCGCTCGCCCGGGGTTGGGCCGCCGATCGTTTCCGCCCCTGCTCCATTTTCGATCCAGATGCCGTAGGTATTACCCAATCCGGCGGCACCGGCCGCGTTTGTGCCGATGTCGTTGCCGGTGACCTTGTTGTTCGACGTACCCACGCCGCTGATCTGGATGCCGTAGATACTGTTGCCGCTGACCACGTTCCCGGCGAACAGCCCTTGGCTGAGGATGTTCACCGTGCCGGCAATGCCGTTCTCGGTGAGAACCAGTGACGGCAGGATCGAATACTGGAGCGTGCCGCCGAAGGTGACCGTGTACACGTTCGCCAGTTTCGTGACCGTGACCGACCCGCCCACGCCGCCGATACTCGTCAACGCATTGAGCGCTGTCTGAACCTGGAGGGTCGTCGCGTTGAAGGGCAATACGGCTGTGACACTCGGCCCGAAGGAGAGGATGAACGTGCCCGAACCGATCGTGATCGGGAACGACTGCACCGCCGTGACGTTCGCCCCGCCGATGGTGTTACTGTTCGCGCCAGTGTCCACGAGCACGCCGGTCCCGTTCTGGCCGCCGGCGACGAGACTCGTCCCATTGGCGGCTGTGCCGATGTAGTTGCCGGCGACTTTGTTTCCCGTCGCGGTCGCGGCGGTGAGTTGCACCCCAGCAACGATGTTGCCCGTGATGACGTTTCGTTCGGCGGCGTCGTTCACCCCGTCGGCGTTCGTACCAATGGTCGCGTTCGTCGCGCCTTGCAGCACCACGCCGATCAGTTGCACGCCGAGGCCGATCGCGCCTTTGAAGTCGGTGCCGACGTAGTTCCCGGCGACGATCGTACCGCCGCCGCCCGACTCGTACACGCCGAAACTCGCGTTCGCCGAGATCACGTTTCGCTCGAACGCATCGGACTTGCCGTCCGCGTTCGTGCCGATCCGGGTGCCGTTCACGGAGCTATCGAAGATGCGGATGCCGGACTGCGTGTTGCCGAGTGCGCCAACCCCATCGAGTTTCGTGCCAATGTAATTGCCGGCGATGACGTTGTTATCGGCGTTGCTTTGCACCCAGACGCCGTTAGTGTTCCCGGAAATGAGGTTGCCTTCGTCGCTGTCGTTGGTGCCGTCGCCGTTCGTGCCGACGAAATTGGCCGCCGCATCGAACGCCAAGATGACGCCGTATTGGTTGCCGCCGCGGGCCTTGGTTCCGGTGGCATCGGTGCCGATGTAATTGCCCGAGACGAAGTTCCCCGTGGTGCCGCTGTCGAGGATCCCCACACCAGCCGCACCGGCCGCCGGGCCGTTTCCACTGATGACGTTTTTGCCGAGCGTCTTCGTGCCGCCGATGGTGTTCCCGGTCGCACCGAAGCGAACGGCGACGCCAAAACCCGCGTTGGCCAATGGCGCATCGCCGGTCACGTCCAATCCAATGTAATTCCCGGCGACCGTATTCCCGGACGTGCCGACGCCCGTGATTTGCACGCCGTCGCCGCTGTTCCCGCTGACGATGTTGCGTTCCGCTGCCGTCGTGCCGCCGATGGTGTTGTTCGTCGCGCCGCCGTCGATTTGTACGCCGTTCGACGTGTTCGCCACCGCCGCAGTTCCGGCCGCGTCCGTGCCGATGTAGTTGCCGAGAATCGTGTTCTTCGTGCCGGCAGCCGTGGAGATCGACACGCCGAACCCGGCATTGCCGCTGATGACGTTGCGAGATGCGGCTGCCGTACCGCCGACTATGGCTTTCGTACTACCCAGCGAAACGCCGCCTTGTGCGTTGGCCAGTGCGGAAAGGCCGTCCGCTTTCGTGCCGACGTAGTTGCCCGCGATCAGCGTCGCTTTGCCGAAGTCCACGATGCCGTAATTCGCGTTGCCGGAGATGACGTTGCGTTCGAGCTTATCGCTCGTGCCGTCGGCGTTCGTGCCGATCCGGTTGTTGTCGGCGAGGAAATCGCTGAGGAAGCTAATGCCTCCCGCGACGTTGGCGACCGCAGCCGTGCCCGCCGCGTTCGTGCCGATCAAGTTGCCCGCGATGACGTTGTTGTTGGAATCGCCCTGGAAGTAAATGCCGGGGCCGCTGTTGCCGGAGATCAGGTTGCCTTCGGTTGCATCACCGATACCGTCGCCATCGACCCCGATGACGTTCGACGACCCGACGTACATCCACACGCCTCTCAGGCTGTTGCCGAGCGCGGAGTTACCGTCCGCCTTCGTGCCGACGCGGTTGCCCTGAACTTTGTTGGAGTCCGACTGAAGGAGAATGCCGGTCGCGTCGTTGCCGGAGACGAGGTTGCCGACGATCAGGTTCGCGTTCGCGCCGGCGTTGGTGAAGATGCCGTCGCCAGAGTTACCCTTGTCCAGCGTGCCGGTGACATCGGTGCCGACGTAGTTGTTCTGGATCGTGTTGTTGGTGCCGGAATTGATCCAAACGCCTTCGTTGGCGAAGCGGTTGATTGCCAACCCGATGACTGTGACATTCGAGGCCGCAATGGTAATGCCAGTTTTGCTGGAAATCGGATTGCCCGTCACGACCGAATCGCCACGAAGTTCGATTAGTGGCGTACCGGCGTACCC
Organism: Fimbriiglobus sp.; assembly: GCA_043785105.1. Lineage (GTDB taxonomy): Bacteria > Planctomycetota > Planctomycetia > Gemmatales > Gemmataceae > Fimbriiglobus. The sequence continues at coordinate 11,613 of JAYVXO010000203.1, read as the reverse complement.
CGGTTGTGTGAACCCGTTGACATGCACCGCTTCGGTAATCGTTGGCAAAGCAGCCGAAGTAAGCACGATCGTTTGTTGCCCGCCGCCGCCAATGTTGAAGTCAATGGCGTCCGCTCCCGGCTGAGCGTTCGCGTCGATGATCGCTTGCCGGAGGCTACCCGCACCGAGATCGTTGATGTTCGTCACCGTGAACGTCGCCGGGACGCAGCGGTCTTCGAGCGCTTGGAGTTGAAGCTTCAGTTCCAGGAGCTTACTCACGGAGACGGGCCGTTGGTTGGATCGGCGGGAAAACGCGGTAAGAACTCGGGAAGACCAATTCTGAGGGCGCATGTCATTTCTCTCGGATTAATCGTGGGCGAAATAAATTCTGTTTGATTCTCAACCGTTACTTGTGGTAGTTTCTAGTCTTCACTTCACTGTTCATTCTGTTCGTCACAGGTTTCCGTCCGATGGAAGACACACCGCTTAGCCTCATTGAACGTCTGACGTCCAAGGGTCAGTCCGAAGACTGGTCCCGACTCTCGGTGATGTACCGACCGCTATTGGTGAACTGGGTTCGGCCCCTGGTCCCGCAAGACTCGGACGTCGAAGACGTTGTCCAAGAGACACTGCTGGTGGTCATCGCTAAAGTCGGCGAGTTTCGCCACGCCGGGATACCGGGTTCGTTCCGGTCGTGGTTGCGGGCCATCATGGCGATCAAGGTGCGGGCGTTTTGGCGCGCCCAAGGTCGTGTCCCCGTCGCCAGCGACCCGATGGGCCAGTTGCTAATGGAACTCGAACACGACGACAGCAGCACCGCCCGCCGTTGGGATACCGAACACGATCGGCACGTCATTGATGCCTTGTTGGAACGCATTCGGTCGGAGTTCGCCCCGATGACCTGGCGAGCCTTCGAGCTATACACCATGCGTGGAATGTCACCGACCGAAGTCGCGGCTTGTCTTGGGATGACTACCAACGCGGTGTTCATTGCTCGGTCACGCATTCTGAATCGGCTCCGGGTGGAGTCCCGCGGGTTGGTCCGGCTCGATGCGGAACTCGCCTGATGGTCTGAAATTGAAATGGCGTTGAACAGCGAATTTCTGTCAGCAGGAGCAGAATATTCATCTTATTTCAGAAATTCCCGTCCAAACTGAAAGAATTACGTCCGGTCATGCGATGCAATGGCACCAGAGTTCGGTGTCGCGGCTGAAGTTGGAGACATTAGGCAATTTGTTCAATCTGCTAGAGAACTCGTCCGATGGCTTCGTGATGTGACGGTGTTTGGTGACGGTGTCGCTCACGTTTACAAGAGAGTGCCGAGTATGTCGGGTGAATCCGCCAATCAATTACACCCGACCGCACACACCTTGAAGGAATTCCTGGACGGGCATTTGTCGGGTAACCGAGCCAGTGAAATTGAAGAACACATCACGGTTTGCGCGACCTGTGTGGCTCTGATGGAACAATTAGACGTTGTGACGCCCGTCGTGCGCGCGGTGCAACGCAGCCGGGTTCGGGACGACCGGGACACGAAAGACATCTCCGTCGAGTCGTCCGTCACCCACGACCACCTGCCTGCGGTTCGCACCAATCCCGCCGTCACCGTCGATCACGTCGTTCAACCCATTGACCCCAATGCCACGACCGCCCCCGCGAACATCGAAGCGCAACTGACCCAGTCCTACATCGACGATCCCGATGCGGCCGCGACCCGTTCGTTCACCGACAATTCCCAGCAAGCGCCGCGCCGTAGCAAGCCCTCGGCGAACACGTTCGACCGGCTGGACGACTACGAACTCATCAGCGAACTCGGCCACGGCGGCATGGGTGTCGTGTACAAGGCGAAGCAGAAAAAGCTGAACCGCATCGTGGCCCTCAAAATGATCCTGGCCGGTGCGCGAGCACGCCCGGACACCTTGGCCCGGTTTCGCGGGGAAGCACAAGCGGTGGCGCGGCTGGACCACCCGAACATCGTGCAGATTTACGACATCGGTGAGCACGATAATTTGCCGTTCTTCAGCATGGAGTACGTGGACGGCGGGTCACTGGAAGACCAACTCGATCACAAGCCGATGGAGCCGATGCCGGCGGCTAAATTGATGGAGATTATCGCACGTGCCATGCACTATGCGCACAGCAAAAGCGTGGTCCACCGCGATTTGAAGCCCGCGAACATCCTCGTGAGCAAAGAGGGAATTCCGAAGGTGACCGACTTCGGCTTGGCCCGCCAGCTTGATGACACCGAAGGCGGTTCCGCCGGCACGCGAACCGGGGCCATCATGGGCACCCCGAACTACATGGCGCCGGAGCAAGCCGAGGGCAAGACGAAATCGGCGGATCACTTGGCAGACGTTTACTCGCTCGGCGGCACGCTGTACGCGATGTTGACAGGCCGGCCGCCGTTTTCCGGGCCGAGCGTGGCTTCGATCTTGTCGCAGGTCCGCGATTCCGATCCCGTCTCACCGAGCCTACTTCAGCCGAATTTGCCGAAGGATTTGCAAACGATCACGATTAAGTGCCTGCAAAAAGACCCGGCCAAACGGTACGAATCGGCTGCCGCACTCGCCGACGATTTGGAACGGTTTATCAACGGCCGATCCATCATCGCACGGCCCGTGAGTTCGGTGGAGAAACTGTTGCGGTGGTGTCGTCGCAAGAAAGGCCAAGCCGCTGCCACGGCGGCAGCCCTGATTTTGGGCATCGGCTTCATTGTGTCGTTGGTCGTGTTCAACGTGCAACTGTCCGGCAAGAACCGCGAAATTTCCAACCAAAACCAGGAGATCAGCAAGCAGCGTGACGACTTGGTGACCGCGAACGGCCGCATCGTGCAGGAACTGACCGCGTCGCAAAAGACCGGCGATGCGTGGTACCAGACGATGAAGCGGTTACGCCAGAGCATCATTCCCGAGTTGAAACGCTTCGGACTGGCCCGTCAACAAACCGAGTTGATGGCAATCCTGCGCGACGGCATGCAACAAGTCGAACGCGCCACCCCGGAAGGGGCTGCGGGCTTGGAACGGGGTCGCGTGCTGTACTTACTCGACATGGCCGAGCAAAACACGAGTCTCGATTCAGTTCTGGAAGGCACCCGCCCCGAGCGGTTGGCGAAAGCGGAGACGTACCTCGATCAAGCGTTCCAACTCTACGAACCCATCGCGACGAAGCCCGATGCTGGCGATTTGGCACGGTCGAACTTGGGGTTCATGTATTCCGATCGCGGTCGGGTCCGTCTCGCCCTCGGTAAAAGTGCCGAGGGGAACGCCGACCTCGACCAGTCGTTGCAAATTTCCCAAGCTATTGTCGATCAACCGCGCTCGGTCAAAGGTTCCCCGGATTATCTTTTCCCCGCCGACGCGATGCGCTCGCTGGCACGGTCACACTTTGAACTTGGCATCTTCACGATTCGTGAAGTCGAGAAACGAGCCGCCACCCGTGAACACTTTGTGATCGGTTCCAATTTAGCCGAGAAGGCGTTGCAGATTGTCCAGGCTGACCCCAAAGCCACCTACGATGGCGATGGGTTAGCCCGGTTCCGATCCATCGCCGCAGAATTGCGATGTGCCCAGGCCATGTTGGCAGTCGAAGAGGGTTTGGTGTTAGTGAAAATACCGAACAGTACAGCACTGGATGCCAGTGTGCGACCTGAGTTCGCCACAACGGCCCTGGGTCACTTACGTGAAGCCGTGAAATTCGATCCTGCGACACTTCGTGCGTTCGATGGCTTTGATTTGACGACACTGGACCGACCTAAATTCGCAAAACAACTGCTGTTTCGAGAGGGCATGAAATCATTTACAGCCAACCGAATCCAGGCGGCCAAAGAAAATTGGGAGTGGGCCTATGAGACACTTCGACCGGCGATCGCCCATGCCGATGAGACCAGCAAGTTATTACTCGAACGGGATGCCGCGCTGTACCTCTATGCGATTGGAGCAGCAGAGTTGAAACTACAAAACCGCTCAAAAGCGATCGTGGCGTTCGCTGATTCCGTCTCAATCCGTCGTCGTCTTTTCGCGGCTGACCCCAGCCCAGGGAACACACAAACCTTGATGGTCGCCTTGGCTCGATCGGGCTTGGCAGCCGAGGCCATCAAGTTGTTAGATCGGGAATCGGATCAATTCGCAAAACCAGACCGCCAGCCAACAGCAGGACTGTTCTGGTTTAACGCCGCGTGTACTTATTCACTCTGCGCCGAGATGGTCGGGAACCTGAACCCCGACGGGACGCCGAAAGCCGATGCCGATCTGACGACGCCGTTGAAATCGCTTCGTGCGGATTACCTCAAGAAAGCGTCCGCATCGTTAGAGAAAGTCCGCGAATTGAAGTCAGCAAAAGTTGCGACGATCGCCACCGACCCTGACCTTGAATTCTGGCGTTCCCGACAACCGAAATAAGCGGCGGTACGAGCCGACACACAAGGTTTCGTTCACGTCAGCACTTCTCGGCCGATGAGGTCGTCGGGTCTCTTTGGCGGTCCGAGAAGGTGCCCGAGTGGATCGACGCGGCGGTGGAGTCGGAGGCCGGGTTGCGGTCGCTGGTCGGGCTGCTGTGCTGCGGTCGGTTTACAGCTTCCGAGGAGTTGCTGTACCATCGACCCGGTGGCCTTGCGCCGTTCACGATCAAGAGTCCCGTGCTGCCGCCGGGTTGGGAGAGCGTGGAGGCGTCCGGTCGGTTCGATCTGCACCGGCGGGAGCAGTCCAGACGCCGCCCCAGGAACTTCCCCGTGCGGTGAGCGGTAACCCGGTCGTTGCTTTCGGCGGCCGGAGGCATCCCGAGCAGCGATTTGATATGCAGTTCATCCCTCATCGGAAATACCAAACGGATCAGCGCTTGCAGGCTGAAATCGAGCCGGATTTCAGGCGTGGCTTGATTCCAGCCAGACGGTATCCACGTGAGTTTGTCGGAACTTCGGACACGTCGGATTCTTTTCGGAAATTCTCGGTTTTTTTGGGCTTACAACACTTTTCGGCCCGGTTATGATGTCCTGCGTTGGCCCACCTCGTTGGGTTGGTCAACCTCCGGTGGCTTTGAGACGCCACCAGAATTGCCCACATTTTGGTCGCTTTCTGGCTGATTGTGGAATTTTCTTCCTACGTGATGCGTCAGAGACGAAGTCCGGGTGGTGTCACGCTGTAGTCAGTGTGCCTACTACTCCACGCGGTCACGGCCCCACACTCATCGCCGGTCACGCCCGGCCCAAATGGAGACACAGTCATGCGGTTCACACTCAAGGCGATATTATTGGCAGTCTTCATGACGGCGATCGGGACATCCCAATCTCAGGCGGCGTTCTACTCGTCAAGCACGACGTTCAACGCGGCCAACCCTGGCTTGCCCGTCATCACCTTCGAGGGCCTCGCGCCTCCCAACGGCTTCATCGTGCCGGTCCCGCAACCGATCGCGCCGGGTGTCCTGTTCACGAACCCTACTAACGGCCAAGGAAGCATCGCGGTCGCGGGTCCCGGCCTCTTCAACACCCCGACCAGTGTCTTGTTGGTAGATTTTTTCGCTACGCGACTGGACATCAACCTCTCGCCCTCGGTCGGGGCCGTCGGCTTCAACGTAGCCAACGGCGTCAACGGTGGTTCGGTGACCGTCGATGTCTTCAACGGAGTGAGCTTATTGGGCACCACGACGTTCAACGCCGCCAACCAGAATGCCTTCACCAGTTACATCGGCATCGACGGGTTTGGGCCGATCACCCGTGTGGCGGTAACTCCCGGAAATGGCGGGTTTATCCTAATCGACAACCTCGCCTACGGCTCCGCCCCTGCCAACGCCGTCCCCGCCCCAGCCGGACTGCTCCTCGGGTTGACCGGGCTGCCGATCTTCGGCGTCGTCGCTCGGCTCCGCCGCCGCAACGTCGTTCAAGCGTAACAACCCACTTCCAAGGCCGCAGGCTCTCCCCTGCGGCACCCGTTGCAACGAACCCGTTCATCTCACAGTTCTCGATCCCATCCCGCCAGCACCGATGAGCCAGGTACGTTCGACGAAGGAAGCGTTTCTTCCTTCGTTCCTGTTGCCCTCGGTCCCGTTCGTGGCCACAATACTAACACTGCCGACCTCACTCCCATTCAGCGGTGTTCGTGATGACCAGCTTGATACGCTTCTGCGGAATTCTTCTCGTCGCTTTGGTTCTCGCTTATTTCATTGATGCTGCCGAACCCAAGGTTCCGGCGAAGATCGACTACAACCGCGACGTGCGGCCAATTCTGTCGAACAACTGCTACGCTTGCCACGGCCCGGATGAGAAGGAGCGCAAAGCGAAGTTGCGGATTGACACTCGGGAAGGGGCGTTGGAAGGCGAAGTGTTCGTGGTCGGCAAGCCGCACGAGAGTACCTTGATTCAGCGGGTGATCTCCACCGATCCCGAAGAGATCATGCCGCCGCCCAAGACGGGGAAGAAGTTGACCGCCCGTGAAATCGCCATTCTGCAAGAGTGGATCAAGCAAGGTGCGGAGTACGCCACGCACTGGTCCTACGCCAAGCCGGTTCGCCCGCCGGTGCCGACGATCACCGACAAATCGTGGGCGAAGAACCCGATCGACCACTTCATTCTTGCCGAACTGGACCGTCGTGGGTTGAAGCCTCAACCGGAAGCCGACCGCACCACGCTCATTCGCCGATTGTCCCTCGACCTGACCGGGCTTCCCCCCACCGTGGCCGAGGTCGATGCGTTCGTGAAAGATCGTTCGCCGAATGCGTATGAAAAGCTAGTCGATCGGATGTTGGCGAAGCTAGCCTACGGCGAACATTGGGCGCGAATGTGGCTCGACCTAGCCCGCTACGCCGACAGTGCGGGGTACGCGGACGACCCGTCGCGCACCATCTGGGCGTACCGCGATTGGGTGATTCAAGCCTTCAATCGCAACGTGCCGTTCGACCAATTCACCATCGAACAACTTGCCGGTGATCTGTTGCCGAACCCGACCGATGACCAACTGACCGCGACCGCGTTCCACCGCAACACCTTGACCAACAACGAAGGCGGCACCAGCGACGAGGAGTTCCGTAACGTCGCCGTGGTCGATCGCGTGAATACGACAATGGCCGTCTGGATGGGCACGTCGATGGCGTGTGCGCAGTGCCACACGCACAAGTACGACCCGATCACTCAGACCGAATACTTCCGCTTCCTGGCGTTCTTGAACAACACAGCGGACGCGGACCGCAAGGATGAAACCCCGGTGTTGGGTCTTGGCGATACCATCGTGAAGAAGTGGCGGCGCCACGAACAGCAAGCGATCATCACCCGGCTCGATGTGAAGCCGGCCTTCAACGTGATTCCGCTGGCGCGTGGTGCGTATCTCGCACAACTCAACAACGCCAAGGCGGAGTTGGCAAAGTTGCAACCGATGACCACGGTGCCGATCATGCGGGAACTTCCCGCCAAGGAAAAGCGGGTGACGAAGTTGCAATTTCGCGGCAACTACCTGGACCTGGGGCCAGTCGTGACCGAAGGTGTACCAGCGGCGTTCCCGACGTTGCCCAAGGGAGAACCGCTCAACCGCTTGACGTTGGCCAAGTGGCTGATCTCCACTGACAACCCGTTGACAGCCCGCGTCACCGTGAATCGATTTTGGGAATCGGTGTTCGGCACCGGCCTCGTGCGGACCTCCGAAGATTTTGGTTCACAAGGCGAGGCGCCCAGTCATCCGGAGCTACTCGACTGGTTGGCCGTGGAGTTCAGTTCCTCGCCGAATAACTGGAACACGAAGGCGTTTTTGAAATTGCTCGTGACCTCGGCGGCCTATCGGCAATCGTCGAAAGTGACGCCCGACGCACTGGAACGCGACCCCGACAATCGGTTCCTGGCGCGTGGGCCACGGTTCCGCATGTCCGCCGAGATGGTCCGCGATCAGGCACTAGCGGTCAGCGGATTGCTCAGCGCCAAGATGTACGGGCCGTCCGTGAAACCGCCGCAACCCACGTCGGGGTTATCGGCGGCATTCGGTGGGAAACTGGATTGGCAAACCAGTGGCGGCGAAGACAAGTTCCGCCGCGGGCTTTACACCGAATGGCGGCGAACCAGCCCGTACCCGTCAATGAGCACGTTCGACGCACCCAGCCGCGAAGCTTGCACAATCCGCCGTGGTCGCACCAACACGCCGTTGCAAGCGCTGGTCACGTTGAACGACCCGGTGTACGTCGAAGCGGCCCAGGCATTGGGGCGCAAAATGGCCGCCACACCCGGCACAACGGCGGAGAAACTGACGGTCGGTTTCCGGCACTGTGTCGCGCGGCCACCCTCCGAAAAGGAACTCGCCCGCCTGATTCAATTGTTTGATGCGACCAAAGACGAGTTCGCCAACGACCTGCCGAAAGCCACCAAACTCGCCACCGAACCCATCGGCGCCGCCCCAAAAGATGCCAACATCCCCGAACTCGCCGCCTGGACCGTCGTTGGTAACGTGCTACTGAATCTCGACGAAATGCTGATGCGCCGATAACGACCATTTTGTAGACGCAGAATTAGGAACATGCCATGCCTCTCTCATTTGCAATGCTTCAACACGCCACCCGTCGTCAGTTCCTGGGTACGGGGTCGATGGGCCTGGGGGCGGTGGCGCTCTCGATGCTCGGGGGGGATTCGCAGGGGGGGGACCGCTCGAACGTTGATCCGCTGGCGCCGCGCAAACCGCACTTTCCGGCGAAGGCGAAGCGGGTGATTTACTTGCACATGTCCGGGTCGCCACCGCACCTCGACCTGTTCGATTACAAGCCGGAACTGGTGAAACGCACCGGGCAAGATGTACCGGAATCGCTGACCAAAGGCCGCCGGTTCGCGTTCACGACCGGCACGCCGAAGCTGTTGGGCACGCCGCGAAAGTTCAAGCAGTACGGCGACGGCGGCATTTGGATGTCCGACGCGGTGCCGAAATTGCACGAACACGCCGACGACATCACGATGATTAAGTCGATGAAGACCGACGAGTTCAACCACGCCCCGGCCGAACTGCTGTTGTTCACCGGCAACAACCGCCAGGGCCGACCGGGGATGGGCACGTGGGTGACGTATGGCCTCGGCACGGAGAACGAGAATCTGCCGGGTTTCGTGGTGCTAATTAGCAGCGGCGTGCAGCCCAGCGGCGGGGCGAACTGTTGGGGCAACGGGTTCCTGCCGAGCGTCTACCAGGGCGTGCAGTGCCGCAGTAAAGGCGACCCGGTGTTGTACGTGTCCGACCCCGCCGGGATGGACCGCAGCGTGCGGAAACAAACCATCGACGCCCTGCGCGACTTGAACGAACTGCAAGCGAAAGAACTGGGGCACCCCGAAACGACCACGCGGATCGCCCAGTACGAACTGGCGTTTCGGATGCAAACGTCCGTCCCGGAAGTGATGGACATTACCAAGGAGACGAAGGAAACCCTCGAACTGTACGGCGCCCAACCGGGCGGCGCGAGCTTCGCCAACAACTGTCTGCTCGCCCGCCGGTTGGTGCAACAAGGCGTCCGCTTCGTGCAACTCTTCGACTGGGGTTGGGACTTCCACGGCACCAATCCCAACGAGGACATCCGGGACGGCCTGACCAAAAAGTGCGGCACGATGGACCGCCCGATCGCCGCGCTCATCAAAGATTTGAAACGCCTCGGGATGTTCGACGACACGCTCATCGTCTGGAGTGGCGAGTTCGGTCGCACCCCGTTCCGCGAAGGCCGCACCGCCGGCGGCAGCGTCCTGGGCCGCGACCACTACCCCGATTGCTACTGCGTCTGGATGGCCGGCGCCGGCGTTAAACGCGGCTTTAGCTACGGCGAAACCGACGACCTCGCGTTCAACGTCGCCAACAAACTGGTCCACGTCCACGACCTCCAAGCCACCATCCTGAACCAACTCGGCATGGACCACACCAAGCTCACCCACCGCTTCCAAGGCCGCGACTACCGCCTAACCGACGTTCACGGCAAAGTGGTAACCGACGTGCTGGGGTGAGATAAAACGCAATGGAGTGTTTGAATCGAACTTATTTGTTGTGAACAGCCAATGATTCAAATTAATCGTCGCCGCGTCAGGTGGCTAATTGCTACAATAGCGATTGTTTTTTCTCTAACACCATGTTGTGTCAATTTAAGATATTACTATGTCCGCACATATTGTGAGTCTCGGTTGATATGGAGCGATACACGACTCTTACTTGTCATCCGCATCACTGAGTCTCATGTTCGTGTCACTCCACTCGGATGGTTCAATGCCATCATTCAATGGAATCTTCAGGGAGCAGCAAACCATGATTCTCGTACACGACAATACATGATCGTATGCGAGGCTCGGGACGGTCGTGTAGACTCGACTGTCTGTGATGCGCCTGGCACAGTGCTCCGCCTTACTCCGTTTCGAGGTGAGGTTTATGCTGAACAGTACATGGGGGAGCATCCCTCAAGACCTTGGCGTTGGACTGGATCAGGATTTAAGCGTGCAGACGAAAGCATCACAGCACAACTGAAGAGTCAGCGGTTCGATGGCGCGCCGACGATCGAGCAAGGATGGCACGCTGATGACACATTTGACATCAGCTCTTTCCGCGAATCACTTCCTCCGCTTACGAGTCTAGGACGCGACTTACATGCGTCAGCGTCGATTGAGAAGTGGTGTGTAGAAGGTAAATGGAACAGTCCTAAACGAGTACGGTTTATGGTCTCTCTGCCAAACGGAGAGTCACGAGTCATTGACTTGGATTGCGAGCGTCGTCGATCGGATGAGACAACATTCTATTCTCTTCCTGATCGAGATTAGCGTATCAATCAAAGTTGTGATGGTGACAACAATGCTGACAGAAAGCCAAACACAATTATTATGCTGTGATTTCTAAGAATATATTCCAACTGGACGGATATTACCATGAGATCAACCACGTTTCTGTTGTGCTGCTCTCTACTGTTTTTAGCATCGCTTCTGATTGTCATTACGGAAAATGCTATGGCATTTCCCGTACAAGCCGTACTACCTAAAGACAAGAATGCTGCACAGGAAGTCAAGCCTGTCATCAATGAGCCACTTCTCATGACTTTGTTGTCTTCTAAGGCTGAATGGGATTTTGATCATAGTTCGGACTTTTTCTGTACATTATCTGCATTGAATACACGAAATGAGTTTGATCTTAACTTTTATTGTACAGGTCATGCTGTAGCAGTATTTTGTGACAAAAAAACTACGTTGTTGTCTTGCTCAGCAAGCCAGCACCAGGAAAGCCAGCAACTGAAACCAGGAAAATTATTTTATTTGACGAGCATGGAAAATTTCTTGATTCGCTGAGTTGTAGTATCAGTTCCCGATACGGAACACTTTTAACGGGGTATCCCAAACGTGATGAGGACGATGGCGCGCAATTTGTGATCCGATTTGTTACAAATTTAAAAAGCAAGTGGCACAACTGGCACACAATTACTCACGGAGAGAATAAATACACATTTGAAGCTGCCGAGAAGCATGAACCAATCGACTGGGTGAATCGCGGGTTGGTTCGTGTGGCGATCAAGAACGGGAAGTTTCGCATTCTTAGGAGTTACGCAGTCGCGGCATTTAGAAAGCGATATCGCGGAGTCGTTCGGTACGCGCGGACGGCGTCGTGGACGATCTGCCACTTCGCGGTCAACCAGTTGACGCCGGTTCGGAAGCACCACCGCTCGACG
>JAYVXO010000202.1:0-12520 GCA_043785105.1 Fimbriiglobus sp. | reverse complement strand
GCTGTCAGCCCAGAGCATGGCCCTGGGCTGACAGCACGTCCCTTTCAGGGCCGAAAGCCAAGAGAAATCACGTGCCCGAAAAATTCGCCAGACCCGATTGGGTGGTGCGAGGCAAACCTTTCAGGAGGGTTTTGTAGCATCAACGAAAGAACCCCGGCTTTCGCCGGGGTTCGTGGGGTGTGCGGGGTACAGAGCCGCATCAGCCGTTTGTTACTTAGTTGCAACCGCCACAACTCGAGGCTGCGCCACAGCCGCTGCTGATGAGTGAGCTGCCGCAAGCGGTGTCACAGCTCGATCCGTGATGGCCGCAGAGATTGCCTTTGAGGCGGCCACCGAGGCTACCCATACCGGCGAACAAGCCCTTGATGCGGCTACCGAGTGCTGGGCGAGAAATACCGGCTGCACAAGGGTCACAAGCGTAGTTGCTTGCGGCTGTTGCACAAGGGTCGGTCACGCCACAGCCGTTCGTGCCACAGCCGTTACCGGCTGGTGCTGCCACGGCGACTTGGCGGTCAACCGTCTTGGCAACCATGCGGGTTTCCATCACGGTTTCGGTGCAAGGTACGGACACGCAAACCGACCGGGTTGTGGCGTAAGGCACGCACTTCGACACGTTGACCGTCACGTTTTGGGTCACGTTCTCGCACACGATTCGGGTGCGGCAAACTGGCACTTGGCACGTCACAGTTTCGCACACCATCTTCGTCGTCGTGCAAGGCACTTGGCACGTGACCGCTTCGCACACCATCTTGGTGCAGGTTACGGGCACACAAACGGTCTTGGTGACGCACTGGTAGGTGGTCACGCACTTTGGTACGCAGGTCGTGACGGCGACTTTCTTGCAAACCGTGACGGGTTCGCAAACGGTTTCGCAGGTGGTCACGGGCTTGCAAACGGTCTTGGTCTTCGGGCACGGGCAGTAGCAAGGGTGCGCGAACGCTTTGAAGCGGTCGAGAACGCCTGGGCCGACAGTCACTTCTTCAGCAACGCTGCTGGTGTGCTTGACGACCCGAGACTTCATTTCGGTCACTTGCTGGGTGACGTAGTGAGTTTCGTTGGTCATCACGGTCGAGGTCACCGGAATCCGCTCGGTGACGGTTTGGTTCGTCATCACCGTGGTGGTGACCGGGCGAGAAACCATCTTGGTTTGCGTCGTCATCACCGTGCTGGTGACCGGACGGGAAACCACGTGCGAGCGGCTTTCCATGACCGTTTCGTTGACCGTTCGGTTGACCGCAACCGTCTGCGTCCGAACTTCCGGCACCGTCTCGTAACGGTACGCCGTTACGTTTTCGGTCCGCATTTCCTGACGGTTCACCGTCCGCGTGACCGGAACTTGTTCCGCAACCATGATCGTTTCACGAACGGTCGTGAACGACGGGGCGTACCCACCGCTCGACATGCCACCTGATACGCCGCAATCACCAACTACAGGTGACGGGGTGGCGGGTGGCGCGGGCATCACGGCGGGTGCCGCGTCTGCCTTCTTTTCCACTTTCTTCTCGTCCGCGGCGTAAGCCGAACCGACGAGGCCGCAACATACGGCTGTCAACAGACAGATCTTCATTCGGCGAAAGCTCATGACCCTTCTCCGCTAAACCGGGGTTCTAGTACCTCGGCTGATGTTGCCGCGACATCCGTTCGCCGCCCATCCATCAACGTCAAGTTCCGAGGTACTTACCGTGACTATGCGCCATGCCGGGACTCTAGGTAGGAAAAGTGTTTCAGGTAGAACGCGAAATCTCGCTAATCTGCATCGCATGACGCGATTTGAAACGGTCGTCCCACGTGTACGAATTGCGCGATATAGGGGATAAAGCGAAGAGATGCCGCCGGACTTTAGGAAATCCTTACGGAATGTGATGCCACCCACCCCAAGTACCGTAGCGCCTTGGGTGGAATCGCTGTTGTGAGCGCGCGAAAGCCGGTTTTGCAGGCGGGATTGCTGGGTGTCACGAAATTCTCTGGGCCTCTGAAAACCGGATTCACCACAGAGGGCACGGAGAGCCACAGAGCAGAAAATACCTGGTTTGGTTTTCTCTGTGGCTCTCCGTGCCCTCTGTGGTGAAACGTGCTTGATTGCAGACTCGGATAGTTTGCTTACTCTTCGTTCATGCCGTGGAACAGGCCGAGGTAGCTTTGGTACCGGCGGTCGCTGAGTAATCGTTTGGCCAAGGCCGTGCGGATGGCGCACTTGGTTTCGTGGATGTGGGTGCAATCGGGGAAGCCGCACAGGGGGACGAACGGGCGGAAGTCGGGGAAGTAGCCTTCGACTTCTTCGGCGCGGGTGTCCCAGAGTTGCAGTTGTCGCACGCCGGGCGTATCGACGACCCAACCGCCGAAGTCGAGGCGAATCAGTTCCGCCGTCGTCGTGGTGTGACGGCCCTTTTGATTCACCTCACTGACCGTCTTCACCCGTAACGCCAACTCCGGTTGAATCGCGTTCAACAGCGACGACTTTCCCACGCCGCTTTGCCCGGAGAAGACCGTGGCCCGGCCCGTCAACATTTCGCGTAACCGTGGCACGCCCTGCCCGGTCTTCGCACTGGTCAACACCGTTGGAATCCCCATCTGCGAATAGGCGCCGATGAGCGGTTGGAGTTCGACGGAGTCCGTGAGGTCGGCTTTGTTCAAACAGAGAATCGGGTTGAGTTCGCCCTTGTACGCAGCCGCAATGTAGCGGTCGATGAGGTGTGGTTTGAGGTCCGGTTCGACGAGCGACATCACGATGACAAGTTGGTCGATGTTCGCCACCAACACGTGTTCACGCCGTCGGCTTTCGCGGGTCAGCACGCCGTGCCGGGGTTCGACCCGCTCGATTTGCCCCTCCGTACCTCCGTCCTTGGCCGGGCGAATCCAGACGCGGTCACCCGTGGTCACGATGCTGCGTTCATCGGTTTGGATCGACTTCAGGACGCGGAGTAAGGTACAACGATAGACTTGGCCGTCGCCGAGTTCGACATAGCTGTACAAGCCATGAACTTTCAACACACGACCGGGAACGCAGACGTTGTCTTTCGCGGCCGGCATTCCGGGGGTTTCGGCGTCACCCGTGGGCTTGCCGGTGTCGTCGAGAATGACGGTCCGATGCCGCGAAATGTCCCCTTTGGCCCGCACCCGCTCCCCGGATTGCGTGTCTTCCACCTTCTCCGCGTCGTCGTGGAAGTCCCGCGTGATGTCGTTCTCACGCGGCGGCTTGGTCCGGTTCCGCCGGAACTCGACACGAACTTTCTTTTGCTTGCTCATGGCCCCGGTTCCTCGGCGTCCGCGTTGTCGATTCAGCCAGAAAGGTTCAATCTATGGCGACGATGCGACTTGAGATAGAGAGAGGATTGCAGGGAGGGGTTCAGAGTATGGCTAAATGCTCTGTGGTCAAAATAAGAATGTTGACCACAGAGACTCAGAGACACAGAGCAATCTAAATCCAATTCAAATGGATTTCTCTGTGCCTCTGTGTCTCTGTGGTGAAAAATGCTTTTCCGTGGCCCTGAGAATCAGGTTACACCCGGAGTTCAGA
The DNA here is from genome assembly GCA_043785105.1 of Fimbriiglobus sp. Taxonomy (GTDB): domain Bacteria; phylum Planctomycetota; class Planctomycetia; order Gemmatales; family Gemmataceae; genus Fimbriiglobus. The sequence continues at coordinate 9,003 of JAYVXO010000202.1, read as the reverse complement.
GTGTAGAACTTGTCTTTACGATTGAATCGTGTGTGGCTCTAGCGTCGTGTCTTTGGCTTCGACTGTGATCTTCCACGGGGTCGTGCTGTCGTCTTGGTACTTCTTCGGAATCTTCGAGGCGTTGACTTTCTTTTGATCGGCGGCCTTCAAGGACAACGGCGAGATCGTTACCGTGTAGTTTCCGGGCATCAATCCACTGCCGCCGTTCATGTTTGCTTTGAACGTGCCATCTTTTTCCAACTCGGCATAGCCTTCGTTGGTTTGCATTCCGGCGTCGGACATTTTGAACGTGATCCGCCCACCGTCAAGGGGCGCTCCGCCGACTAACACCTTGCCAGTAACCGGGTAGGTTTTTGGCGTGGTGACTTCTCGGGTGCCACAGCCTGTCAGTGACACCGACATGACACACAGGGTCAGCAGTCCACATCGAACCATCGAAGAATCTCCTGAAAGAACAAAGCCACCCGCCGAGATGATCCCGGCGGATGGCTTGTGTGGTATTCCTTGCACTAGAACGAGTTGCTGTTGATGACTTCGCCACCGTTGGCGGTGACAAGCTTTCGCAATTCAGTCGAGTCGATCGAATCGCGGATAAAGGCCACGTGACCGTCACCGAAAACGACTTGAGCGCCACCCGTGTGGAACGAGAAAATTTCGTCGTTTGGCCCACAATTGTTGCTTGTCCAAAGGCACGCGGCTGGGGTTGGGCCGGGAGGGCCACCAAATGGTGATGCGTTGTTGTTGATGGCCTTCTTGGAATTCAACGGGTCACCGGAAACACCGAACCCGTTGTCCTGTTCCGCCCAACGCCAGAACTGGCGAAGCGTCGGGTTGCTCGATGCCAACGACGCGCCGTTTGTGTTCGGGTCGGCGTAGGCGCTGATGAACTTATCGGTGCGTCCGGAGTCTTCTGCGAGCATGATCGTGTTACTTGTGCCGTCTTGAATCGAGATCAGCCCGCCGTTGGTCTTGGCGTGCAGCATCCCGTCGGCACGAGTGGCTTTATTCCGGATGCCGGTGACGGGGTCGATGTCCGTGTAAACCGTTGCGGCGTAGTGAATGTAGCCGTACCCTTTGCTGTCCTTGGCTTCACCAGGGTTGCTCGGGCAGATGAACGTCTTGACCGTGTTTTGGAACGCGGCGATGTGTACTGCGGAGGCTGTCGTGTCGTTGTAGTAGGTTTGCAGGTTGATGTTCGCGTAGATGTTGCCTTGTTCAATGTACGGCAGCAAATACGTTTGCGTCGAGTGATAAGCCTTTGGGTTCGCGGTGGCGAGAACGGCGGGCAAATTCCCGAATAGCGTCGAGGCGGGGGTTGTGGTGTAATCGGTGCCTTCGCCGCCGGTTGGCAGTTTGCCGTAGGTCGATTCGTAGTTGTGAACCGCCAAACCCATTTGCTTCAAGTTATTCGAGCAGGTACTACGCGCCGCGGCTTCGCGGACCTTTTGAACGGCGGGTAACAACAGCCCGATCAGAATAGCGATGATCGCAATCACCACCAGCAGTTCGATGAGCGTGAACCCACGGTGGCGGGCGGTCAGGGCCTTAGAACGATGCACAGGCATTCTCCGAAGACAAGTAACAACGAGGGCGCGTAGGCCAAGTTCAGTGGACGAGGAAATGTTAACGGTCTGATATTTGGATTGCGTGAAGATATGAAGTGGTTTGATTGAACATTGTGAAACACAGTGAGCCAGGGCACCCGGCCCCGGCTCACTGGTCTGGCAAAATTTTTTGGCACGCTGTCGTCACCGGGTTTTCGGCCTGAAAGGGACGTGCTGTCAGCCCAGGGCCATGCCCTGGGGCCGGACAACGATTGAGTTTTCGGCCCGATCCGGACGGTTCAGACCCAGAGTCATCCAACCGAATCAACCGTCCCTTCACTCGTTCCCAGGGCATGGCCCTGGGCTGACAGCACGTCCCTTTCAGGGCCGAAAACCAAGAGAAATCACTTGCCCGAAAAATTCGCCAGTCCCCGGCTGTTCGATCGCGGGGTGTCGTTCACGTTACCGATCGCTCACGCTGTTCAACAGCGTGCGAACCGCGTCGCGGTGTTGCTCTGGCACCCTGTCGGTGCTGTAGCCTTTGATTCTTTCCTCGCCTTGTTGAATCTCGATTTGCACTTTGCTCGGCTTGCCGTCATCAAACTTCCCGGTGATGTTGTACGTCACGTCGCCTTTCTTGGCGGTGATTTTGAAGTCGTTGTTGTTCACTTGCGACTGGATTGACTCAAACTTGATACGCGGCGCGTCACGACCGTCATTGAGCATGAGGACTCGTTTGACTTGTGGCGGTTGCGGCAGTTCTAGACCCTTGATCGTTTCCTTCTTGCCTTTGCGTAACACGACCACTTCGACCTTTTCACCCGGCTTCACTTGCCCGACGAGTTCCGGGAACTTCGCCGGATCACCGCCGACTTCTTTGCCGGCGAACAGCAGGATGATGTCGTTCTTCTTCACGCCGGCTTTCTCGGCCACGGACCCAGCCACCACATCGTTGACGAGCAACCCACGACCCTTCGGCAGATCGAGTTGTTCCGCAAGGGCCTCGGGCACATTCGAGGGCGTGACACCCAAACGGGGACCATAAGCCCGTCGCATATCTTCAGAGAATTCAACGCGGAGTTGAGCCGCTTTCTTCATCATCTGTTCCGCTTCAACCTTCGCCCGTTGGGCTTCGGCTTCGGCTCGTTGCATGGCGTCACGGAACACGGGATTGTTCTTCATCTGTTGATCGCCTTCGGCGAGTGCTTTGTGCGCTTGCTGGAGGGCGCGTTCGATCGCTTCGCGGGCAACGGGGTTATCCTTCAGCGACTCAAGGGCTTCGACAAGTCCTTTCAAACTCGCATCGCTGACTACCCGAACGCGATCGAGGTTCGGCCCTTCCACACGGGCTGGCGGATTGCCACGGCCAGGAGGTGCGGGCGGTTGTGGCGCGTTGGGTGGCGTCGGCGGCTGCATCGCAGCTGGAGGTTGTCCACCGCGACCGCCAAACCCTGCGTTCCCACCGAAGCCAGCGTTCCCACCGAAGCCAGCGTTCCCACCAAACCCTGCGTTGCCGCCGAAGCCAGCGTTCCCGCCAAACCCGCCGCTGCCACCCAAGCCACCAGCTCCGGGGCCGCCCATTGGGCCAGGGCCACGCATATTGCTCAACGCTTTTTCGAGGCGATCGACGAGCTTGTTGACTTCGTCGATGTCCCCCTTCTTGGCAGCCTCCGCGATCTGCTTTTTGATCTCGCCCAGGTTGGGAACTTCCATCACGCGGACGTTGAGTCGGCGTGCCTCCCCAGGTTTGTTGTCTTCACGTGGTGCGTTATCCGCGCTGCGTTCCTTCGGCTTTTCGTCGTCCGTTCGGACTTCGACTTCCACGCGGGTTTCACGTGGCTTGGGTTGTTCCGGCTTCTTGGCTTTTTCGTCCTCCGCCTGGACGATGCTCAAGCCGGACAATGTCACGGCGGCGGACAGCACCGTTGCGGCGGCCAACAGGTTCCAGCGCCGGGAGGACGTGTGCGTCCCCCGGCTCTCGTTCTTCAACAACATGGTTACTCTCCGGAAAAGGTCTGATCGCCCCGCCCAAACGCCCTGTGCTGGCAAGGCACTGCGGCGAGTCGGGGACGTTGTGCCCTGCGACAAATTCACCAAAAACTCCGCGTAATCAACCGATTTCCCGCCCGCCGCTACGGCGGCAGCGTCCGCGAGAAATTCCTGGGACAACACCAACTCCCGACGCACCGCCCAGAACCACGGCACGAAGTAGAACAACGATCGCGCGACCCCCGCGAACCACCCGGTGAGGGCATCCCCACGGCCCAGGTGGTCCAGTTCGTGCGCGAAAATCCATTTCAATTCATCGACGGTGGCGACACAGGCGAGAGGCTTCGGCAACACAATTGTGGGACGAAGCACCCCGAAGCAGAGCGGTGACGACAACTTGTCACTCACCAGCACCGTCGGCTTGCGACGGAACGCCGTCGTCAATTCATCAAACACCGCCCGCACCCGCGCCGAGGCCGGCACGGCATTGCGCCGCAACTTGGCGAGCGCCACGTGACCGACCAGAAGCTCGCCAAACAAGTACAGCACCAGCACGAAATGCACCGTCACCCCAAGCACCACGAGGTCGCGCCACGATGGCGTATCGACGGAGGGTGTTGCTTGGCGTTCGGGTATCGCATCGGCCTCTTCAGCCGACAGCACTTCAGGCACGACCACGAGCGAAGGTGGCAGCGGTTTCGGCTCGTCCAGTGGAACCGGCGGCACGGTCTCGGGGGCAGCGTTTGTGTTGGCGTCGGCTACGACTGATACGTGAATCGGATCCACTTCGTCGAACCGCGACGGCTTCCGCATCACGACTTCGGCACTCTCGACAGGCGGGTTTGGGACCGGCAGAACTGCATGGAGTTGGGGGGCAACCACTTCAGGAACTTTCACCGTATGAAGCACTGCCGGTTCCGGGGTGCGGTTCCACTGCTGTGGTATCGGGATGGTCAACCAAGCGGGGAACAAGCACAGCAGCGGCACCAACACCGCCGACCGCAGGGTCCACGCGGCCAAGCGTTGCTTATGTGCTGGTGCCCGGATGAATCGCAACCCGATCCACCCGACCAACAGCACGAGCGCGCCGCACGCTGCCGATTGACCGGCCCAACTGACCGTACCCGATGCCAAGTGCCAGATGTCGCTCATCGTTCACCCTCTCCACACATCTGCGAATCCGCTGGTCCCACACCGCCGGTTACAATTTCTTTCGCGCCTGGTTCAAGAGCGTGCGCATTTGTTCCAGTTCATTCGGCGGAATCTTCTCGGCCTTCAGCAAGCTCATCACTAATTGTGAGGCCGCGCCGTCGAAGACGCGATCCAAAAACCGCGACGCCGTTTCTTCCCGGCTGAACACCGGCGTGTAAATGAACGTCCGCCCCTCCAAGGTATGGGTGACCAAACCCTTGGTTTCCATGATGCGGATGAGGGTTTGTACGGTGTTGGGCGCCGTCTGCTTGCCGTCCAAAACGCGCAGCAGTTTGTGAACGTCCGACACGCTCTTGGGGCCGTGTTCCCAAAGCACCTTCAAGATTTCGAGTTCCCGTGGCGTCGGGGTTGGTAATTCATCCACAATCAGTCACCTTCCAGCAGGCACACCTAACACCTAAGACTTTAGGTATTAAACCAAAGACGCGGGGCGATGTCAAGTGTGAAATGGGGGAGAGGAGTACATCGGTTCAAGTTAGTAGCGCGTCCAGTTCCGCGACGAGCTTGCTGAATCGGGCGAGGGCGGCATCGACGGGGGCGGGGGTGGACATATCGACGCCCGCATCGCGCAAGAGGTCGAGCGGGTCTTTGGAACTGCCCGCTTTCAGGAAGTTCAGGTAGGCATCCAATTCCGCTTTACCGCCGGTGGCGACACGTTCGGCGAGGGCGATTGCGGCAGATAACCCTGTGGAGTATTTGTACACGTAGAACGCTCGGTAGAAGTGCGGGATGCGCAGGCACTCCAGCGCGAGTTCGTCGTCGAGTACGAAGTTCGGCCCGAAGTAGGCGTCCAGCAGTTTACGGTACTCCGCCTTGAACGTGTCGAGCGTGAGCGGCTGGTTCGCCTCCGCCAACTCGTGCGTCACCTTTTCAAACTCCGCGAACATCGTTTGGCGCACAATCGTGCGGCGAATGTCGTCAATCTCACGGTTTAAGAAATACGCCCGTTCGCGGTCGTCCTTGGCGTGTTGCATCATGTAACGGCTCAGAAATTGCTCGTTAAATGTACTCGCTACTTCGGCAACAAAGATCGTGTATTGCGAGTATTGATACGGTTGGTTTTTGGAGTAATACGAGTGCATCGAATGCCCGGCTTCATGGGCGAGCGTATACACATGGTCCAACACGTCCGGCTTGTAGTTCATCAGGATAAACGGGTCGCTGTCGTAGCACCCGCTGCTGAACGCACCGCTGTGTTTCCCCTTGTTTTCGTAGCGGTCGCACCACCGCCCGCGTAACCCCGTGGCAACCCGGTTGGTATAATCGGTACCGAGTGGCTTCAGGGATTCGATGACCATCTCGACGCCTTCGTCCCACGTCGCCCGCTTGTGAATGTCACTTAAGATGGGCACATACACATCATAAAAGTGAATGTCCGGCAACTTCATCGCCCGCTTGCGGACGTCATAGTATTTATGCACTGCGGGCAAGTTCTTGCGCACCGCGCTGAGCAAGTTGTCATACACGGACACCGGGACGTTATCGGGGAATAGTGATGCCTCGCGTGCGGTGTTATAGTTTCTCACACGGGCGTTAAAGATGTCTTGCTTCACGCTCCCCGCTAATGTCGCGGCCAGGGTGTTGGCGTGCTCGGTGTACTCGGCGTAATACTGGTGAAACGCCTTCTTCCGCACGTCGCGGTTCGGGCTTTCCAGGCAGACCATGTACGAGCCGTGGCTGAGCGTGATCGTGCGGCCCGGTTCGAGTTCAATTTCGCCGAACTTGAGGTCGGCGTCGAGCAGTTGATCGAAGACGTTGTGGGCGGTCTGCGCCGGTTCGATTTGCATCGCCAGAATGCGCTCTTCTTTCTCCGTGAGCGTGTGCGGTTTGAAGCGGATTAACCGTTGCAGGGTGAGCTTGTGGGCGGCCAGTTCGGGGGCGTTGAGGTACTGTTGCAACGTCGCGTCCGGGATTGCCAAAAGCTCCGGCCGTAAGTAACTGCCCGCTTCGGCGGCCTTCGCGGCGATGCCCATGTAGCGGGCTTTCATCCCCTGATACGCACCGTTGGCGACATCCTCGGTCGTCTTCAAAAACGCATACGTTCCGAGGCGATCCCCGAGCCGTTCCACGGCAAGATCGAACGTCAAACACGCCAGCAGTGTCGCCACGCTTTCCCCGAGTTTGCCCCGATGGCTGGCGTACTCCGGGATCATCGCTTCCCATTCGGCGAACGTGGTTTCCCAGGCGGCATCGGTGGCGAACAGCGTGGCCAAATCCCAGGTGTCGCTGGCTTGCACGTCGGCACGGGTCGGTAGTTGTTCGGTGGCATTGGACATCGTGGTGGTTCCCGTCGCGGTCAAAATTCGTGAAGTTCATTGCCAGAAGAATAGGTGATTCTAGCGGAAACGTTCAACCTAGGAAAAGCGTGTTCACCACAGAGGCACCGAGCCGCAGAGAAATCCAAAACATGATTTGTTTTCTCTGTGGCTCGGTGCCTCTGTGGTGAATCGTTCTTATTTTGACCCCAAGACAGTCCAGGTTCGTAACGTCAGCCACGCCAAGATCAGCCCCAGAACCCAGTGCAGCGTGCTCACCCACAGGTACACGATGTGCAGCGTTCGGAATGCGGGGCGATCGGTCACTTTTTGCTCACTCGCGTCGATCAGCCCGTCCATTTGTGGGTGCAAGTAAAACAACACCCCCAGCAACACCGCTGTTATTGCCCAGAGCCACGTGCGTTTGCTGAACCGGCGAAAATCCCCGGATGCGGCCAAGTCCCACGCAAACGCCACGATCCAAACCACGCCAATGATGTTCAGCCAATCGGTCACCCGTTGCGTGATAAGGCCTTGTTCCTTCGCCGAATCAAGGACTTCCGTGCCGGTCGGGACCACGACGGCGGAGTAAAACAGGAACCCGCCCTGCCAAAAAAGGAACATCTGAAACACACAGAAATACCGCAGTTGCCGCAGCATGATGTAAGCCTGCCTGAGGGAATCCCCTATGATCTTACAAGCACGAGTCCGCATTTTGTCCGAATGCGTCTCTACAATAAGTGAATTCAAATTCTCCCCGAGGTTGACCTGATGCGTACTTTGCTCGCCGCCACCTTGTTGTTCGGGCTAACCGCCTGTTCCAAAGCGGAAGATATCAAACCCAAGTCCGCCAAACCGATCGCCAACCCCAACATGCTGAACGTCGGCGACCCGGCACCAGCGCTTGCGAAAATGACGTGGCTCAACGGCGAGGAGGTCAAAAACTTCGCACCCGGTAAGGTCTACGTGATGGACTTCTGGGCGATCTGGTGCGGGCCGTGCATTCAAGCCATGCCGCACCTCGCGGAACTGCAAGCGGAGTACAAGGACCAAGGGTTAATCGTGTTCCCCGTCACCACGGTCACCGAGCGGAACACCGTGAAGCAAATCGAAACGTTCGTGACACGCCGGGGCGCCAAACTCGGCTTCCCGTTTGCCGTGTGCAACAACAACGAGATGGAAAAAACCTACTTCGATGCCGCCGGTGCCGAAGGGTTGCCGACCTCCTTCGTTATCGACAAGCAAGGCAAAATCGCGTTCATCGGCCACCCGATGGAACTGGATGACGTGTTGCCGCGCGTTCTGGACGGCACCTGGAAAGGCGAAGCGGACCTCAAGGCGATCAAGCAAATCGACAACGAGTTCCGGAGCGTTCTCGAAAAGGCCGAGAAAAACCCGGAAGCCTCGCTCAAAGAATTCCTCGCCTTTGAAACCAAGTACCCGGCCAAGGCCAAGCAAGCGCGAGTGCAATCCGCCAAGCTCTACTTGGCACTCGCCGCGAAAAAGTTCGACGACGCCAAGGCCCTGACCGAAGCGTTGTTGCCGAAGTTGATCGAGTACAGGAACGTGGGCATCTTAAATAACTTCCGCTCCATGTGGGCCGATGTCACGCTGAACCCGGAACGCAAGCACATCGCCCTCGTACTGACCATTGCCAACGCGGTTTTGAAGCTTGAAGGCGAGACCGATCCCGTGGCCCTCTTCGGTGTCGCAGATGCCCACTTCGCCAACGGTGACAAAGCGAAAGCCACGGAATTCATCGACAAAGCCATCGCCGCCGCCGGCAACGACGATCTAAAAAAAGAGTTACAAGATCGGGCCAAGAAGTACGCCAAGTAAGGGTGTGGTGCCGCAACATCGGAGCCACTTTTGCTAAGGGGTCGTCACCTAATAATGGTGACCACCCCTTAGGCCGTGTTGATTGATGTTGTTGGAATCTGGGCGGCTTGGTAAACGGCTGGGGTAAGGCTGGCAAACTCAGACCGGAGCGCACGGATGCATCG